>DTXA01000411.1 GCA_012962735.1 Candidatus Latescibacterota bacterium | reverse complement strand
TTATTCCTGAAGAGTTGGTTCCTCTGGGCATAGGTCGCCATTGGGTCGTACTCCTGGACGTTCTCGTCGAGATGGCCGTTGGCCACAAATATGTCCAGCCACCCGTCGTTGTCGTAGTCCAAAAAGGCCACCGTCATCCCCAGGTAGGGGAGGCTTTCGGCACCTATGTGGGCTGGGAAGGTGACGTCCGTGAAGAACTCCCCTCCCTCGTTGTGGTATAGCCGGTTGGGCAGCCACTGGTACGTCGCCACCACGATGTCTAAATATCCATCGTTGTCGTAATCCCCGAAGTCCGCCCCCATCCCGGACTCGGCGGCTCCGTCCTCGCTGTACGCCACCCCGGCCTCGAGGCCAACCTCGGTAAAGGTGCCGTCCCCGTTGTTACGGAAGAGGAAGTTTGGGGTCTTGTCGTTGGAGACGAAGAGGTCGAGGTCCCCGTCGTTGTCGTAGTCCCCCCAGACTGCCCCTAACTGCCTCCCCTCGGTCGTGTACAGTCCCGCCTCCCTTGTCACATCGGTGAAGGTTCCGTCTCCGTTGTTGCGATAAAGTATCCCCGACTGTCCCGGGTATGCGGTAGGGCCACAGTAGGCTCGCACGTTCCCCTGGAGGCACACTTTGTTGCGTCGGATATCGTATTCTATGTAGTTTGCCACGTATAGGTCCAGATCTCCGTCCAGATCATAGTCAACAAACGCCGCGTTCGCTCCCCAGCCATCGTCCCCCACCCCTACCTCCTTTGTCACATCGGTAAATGTCCCGTCGCCCTCGTTGCGGTAGAGCACGTTCGGGCCGAAGTTTGTCACGTACAGGTCCAGGTCCCCGTCGTTGTCGTAGTCCCCCACCGCAACCCCCATCCCGTACCCCGTATCGTCCACCCCAGCCTCCTGGGTGACATCGGTGAAGGTTCCGTCTCCGTTGTTGCGGTAAAGGGCGTTCTTAGGGGGCTTGCTGCAGTGGAAGCCAGGAAACGGCGCGCCGTTGACTATGTACAGGTCCAGGTCCCCGTCGTTGTCGTAGTCGAAGAAAGCCGCCCCAGAGCCCATTGGCTCGGGCATGTATTTCTCACCGCTGGCCCCGTTGACATATACGAAATCTATGCCTGCTTCAGAGGTAACGTCCACGAACTGGACAGGGCCAGCCAAGGAGGCCCCGAAGGAAGACGCGGCTAGTAGGGCCGATATCGCAACCCTTCGCATATTTTACCTCCTCAAGTTCCCTGAGCCCGGCTTGTGTCCCCCTCCGCGGGAGACGGGCGCCAGTTCCGGAGGGTCAGACGCAGGGCGTCCTCGTGGACCCTGACGCGGGAAGAGTACACGGTCCTGAGGGAATCGAGGAACCGGTTCAGGGCCTCCTCCTCCTTACGGGCCCGGACGAACATCCGCACGATCCACCGGACTTCCGAAAGGGGCCGGAAGTGTCCAGGGGTGCGCCTAAGGACCCGGAAGACCGAGAAGCCCCCGGGCACCTCTACAGGACCCTGCAACTCCCCGACCTCGGCCTCAAAGGCCATCTGGGCGATTTTTCCGAACTGGGGGTCGTCCCGGGTGATGGGCCGGGTCCTCCCACCCCTTTCCCTCGTCCCCTCCCGAATGCTGTACCTCCGGGCCAGGTCGGCCATATTTGCCCCCTTCCGGATCTGTTCCAAGAGCCTTCCGGCCTCCACCTCGGTCCTCACCAAGACCTCCTGGAGGACTACTGTCGAGGGAACCCAGAAATGCTCCTTGTGCTCCCGGTAGAAGGCCTCTAAGTCCTCCTCGGTCACGGAGACCTTCTTCGCCACCTCGAGCCTGTACAGCTTTTCCGCCACAAGCTGGTCCCTTCTCCGCTCCATCTGGGATGCCACCTTACGGTCGTATCCCTTCCCCCTGACATCGGCGTACAAGATGCGCTCCACTGCCAACTTTTCTCCGAAGGCCCGCACCGCCGAACTGTCCGTGGGGACGGGCCGTTCCCACAATTCTCTTTCGGACAGAGCCCTGACGTACTCTGAAAGGGTAAGCTTCCCCCCCTTCCACTGGAAGAGGGGCCTCCTCCCCTCTCGGTCCAACAGCGCTGGTATCCTCTCCGAAGCGTCCTTCCCACGCTCCACCAGAAATTGGAGCGCCTCAGGGTCGCAGGCGAGGCGGTAGAGCGTTTTAAGCTGTAAGACATAGGTAGAAAATCTCTTCCCCTGCTTCTCCCTCAAAATCAGGTCGGCTATGCGAGCTCTCCTCGGGCCCAGGTCCACCTTTCTCCTGCCTGTGACCTTGACGACGTGGAAGCCGTAGCGGGACCTGAGGGGACGGGGGAAGATTTCGCCTACATCGAGGTCCCATACCGAATCCCGCAGCTCCGGCAGGAAGAGTTCCCTCGGCAGGAACCCCATATCCCCACCCCTCCGGGCGCTCGGCGGGTGCTGGGAGTGCCTCCGGGCCAGGTCCTCGAAGGAGGCTCCCGCCTCCAGCTCCCGGAGGACTTCCCAGGCCTCCTCCTCGGTATTGCAGAGGATGTGGCTCGTCCGTATCTCCTCCTCGAACCCCTCCCTGAAGCGTCTTTTTACCTCCTCGTCGTCTACCTCCACCTCCCCTACCACTTCGTTGTACAGCTGCTTCCGCATGAGCCTCTCCCTCAGCCACTCCAACTTCTCCGCGATATCTCCCTCCTCTGCCAACCCCCGGTCGAGGGCCTCCACTACGAGGAGCTCCCTGGAGATCATCAAGTCCAACATCTTCCGCTTCACCTCGGGAGTCACCTGCACACCTCTGAATCGCTCCCTTAGAAGCTTGGCTGCCATCCTATCGTACTCTCCTACAGTGATCTTCCTATCCCCCACCTCAGCTACCACGCGGTCCTCCGGCCTCCCGCACGAGAGCGCCGAAAGGGCCAAAAGAACTGCTGTCCAAGTCCTCATGTTCCCCCCTTAAGTCCTGTCCAGACTACACCCCGCTCTATGAACCTCTGGAATATCACGAAGAAGACAACGGTGGGTATCGAGGCTAAGACCGCAAGTGCCATAAGCTCATTGGGGTACGCTCCCGCGCTTTGCTTGTAGAAAAGGGCCACAGGATAGGTCCAGAACTTCAAGGGCTGCACGATGGAGACGATATACGGCCACATGAACTCCTTCCACACCGCCATGAAGGTCCAGAGAGCCATCACGGAGAAGACAGGCTCGGAGAGGGGGAAAACCACTTGTGTGAATATCCTGAACTCGGATGCTCCGTCCAGACGGGCAGCCTCTATAAGCTCGTCCGGCAGCTGGTCGAAGAACCCCTTGAAGAGCAGGACCGAAAGTCCCCAGGCAGTGTGGGGGAGGATCAAGGGGAGGTAAGAGAGGACAGGGTAGAGGGCTCTCCTGAGCAGGGGGTGGAGGTACCCGGGTAGCTCCGGGTTCAGAAGGTTGACAGTGGGCAGGGAGATATGGGCGAACGGGATGTGGCCCAAGAGGAAGTTCTTCATCATCAGGTACAAGGGCATGAACAGCAGAAGGGGTGGAATCATGATCGTGGCCAAGAAGAACAGCAACAGGTACCTGGAGAGCCTGGGTCCCAAAAGTCTGGAGAGGGCATAGGCCGCAAGGGAGCTTATGAAGAGCTGGAGCAGGATGACAGCACCGGTAACTATGGAGCTGTTGAGGAGGAAGCGGCCGAAGGTGATACTGGTGTTCGCTGTCTCGTAAAGGTAGAGCCACGCCGAGACGAAGGCATCGAAGAGCCTCCGGAAGGACTTACGCACCCCCACTGACCGCACCGGAACGCCCTGTTTCCTCAGGAACTCCCGGATCTCGCGGGCTTGGTCCACAAACGCTCCCTTCCCCCTCTTTGGGACGAACCCCTCGGATTTCGAGAACCTGTACTCTATCCCGGCCATAAGTCCCTCGGCATGGCGGCGGACCATATCGGCGTCCAAGACCACGGCTATGACCTCCCTCTCCTTCCGGTGTTTTATCTTATAGGATGGAGCTCTACACTCGAACACCTTCCTCCCCCCGGCCACCGAGACAACCTCCACCCCCCATACGCTCTCCCTACCGTACCTGTCCCAGGTCATCCAGACCGCCACCGCGGCGTCCTCCACCACCTCCTCCCTGGAGGGGACCCTTCCCCCGTAGTCCAGGACGACCGATGCTACCCTTGGCAGCTCCGGTATCCACTGGGGGGGCATCCTATACACCGCCATCCTGTTCTTGCAGGCCGATGAAAGCATCCAGGCGAAGGGGACCAGGAGGGCCGACACCCACAATGCGGTCACCAGGTAGAACGCCCATAGGAGCGTCCACTCCTTTCTCGTCCTCCCCACGGTCCGAAGTATCACTCCCCCTCCTAATCCGAAAGCCGGGAGAGGCGCATCTGGACCGCCGTGACCGTCAGGACGACCACGAAAAGCACCAATGCTATGGCCGAAGCGTACCCCATCCTGTAGCTCTCGAAGGCGTACCTGTATATCAGCAGCGCTATCACCCTCGTGGCGTCGACGGGCCCGCCTCCCGTCAGCACGAACACCCTGTCGAACATCTGAAACCCGGCGCTCAGTGCCAATATGAACTGGATGAGGATCACGAACCTTATCCTGGGGAGCAGGATGTACCTGAGCTTCGCCAGTGGACCCGCCCCGTCTATCTCGGCGGCGTCGAGGAGCTCCTGGGGCACGCCCTGGATCGCCGCCAGGTACACCATCACCCCCATACCCCCGCCCAGAAGCTCGGGAAGCATAAGGGAGAGCTTGGCTAGCTTGGGGTTCCCGAGCCAGTCCTGTGTACCGATCCCCAGGCGAGCCACGATTGCGTTCAGGAGGCCGTACTCCGGGTTGTATATCCACTTCCACACTATCAAGGTGACCATAGGAGGGACCATAAGGGGGAGGAGATAACAGACCCTGAAGATATACTGTCCCCTGCCTATCTCCCCCAATATAACCGCCTGGACCAATGGCACCCAGAACCCCAAAACCAGCCCCAGCAGGAAGAGCGCCAAGTTGTTCTTCCAGGCGATCCAGAAGAGCGAAGAGGTGAAGGCCTCCTTGAAATGCCTCAACCCCACGAACTCGCCGGGGGGGTTCAGGATGCTCCAGTTATAGAGGCTCATCCTGAAGACCTGGAACATCGGGATGTACTTGAAGAGGAGGAAAACGAGGAGGGCAGGGGCCACGAAGGCCATCCCGATAATGGTCCTCTTGGACATAGCCTCACCTCCGGGCGAGCTTCCTCTCGATCTCCTCGTTGAACGGTTCCACTACCTCCCTCAGGACCCGCTCGGCGCACTTCTCCAGCTCCTCCCTTGGGTCGGCCCCGGGGTCCACCAAGACCGCCTGAATGGGCCTTGCGAGGTACGGCTCTATGCGGTCCTTGAGGTAGTACTCCATCCTGCCGTACTTGAGGGATGTAGCGGAGGCCTCCCCCCACTCCTCGGGGATGGTCAGGTAGTCCTCGACCCTCAGGTCCCTGTAGAAGAAGGCGATGGGGTACCTGAGATGCGCCTCCTCCATCATCTTGAGCCTCTTGATCTGGGCTTCCTTGGACGTCATGAACCTTATGTACTCCCAGGCAGCGTCCTGCTTGGCCTTCGATGAGCGGGGGTTGATGATGTAGAAGGCCCCCCCTATCTGAGTGGCCCGTAAGCCTGTGGGCCCAGCAGGCAGGGGGGCGATCCCTATCTGTTCGGGCCTGAGGCCCTCGTTTAGGAAGTCCCCGATCCACTCCGGGGAGCTGAGTATCATGGCGGCCCTCCCCTGGAGGAAGTCCCTCCTGTTGTCCTGGTAGCTCTGGAGTGGGTTGGACTGTATGCACCTATACTTCCACCTAAGGTCCTTATAGTACTGGAGTGCTCTCACGGCCGGCTCCTCTGTGAACCGGACTCTGCACCTCCCGTCGGGGAGCCTCTCGGTGACCTCCCCTCCCGCCTGCCAGACGTAGATCTCCCAGTGCCAGCTCGCCCACTCCTGGCCGAGTATGGCGAAACCGTACCGATGCCTCTCTGGGTCCGTCAGCCTCATGGCATACTCGGCGAACTCCAGCCAGTTTTTGGGCGGCCGCCTTGGGTCCAGCCCGACCTCCTCGAACAGGTCCTTCCGGTATACAAGGGCCATCACGTAGAGCTCGCTCGGGACCCCGTAGATGTGTCCGTCCTTTTCGGCGGGGGCGAAGGCCGCCTCCACTACGTCCCTGAACTGAGGGTCCCCCCGTATGTAGTCGTCCAGTGGAAGGCAGAAGCCCTGCTCTATCCAGAGGGATATGGTGGGGAAATAGGCGGCATGGTAACAGTCCGGGGCGTTGTCGCCGGCCATGGCAGTGGTGAAGGCGAGTCGGGAATCCGTGGCCCTTCCTCCGACCGGCCTCCTCTGCACCTCGATGTGGGGGAAGCTCTCGTCGAACTCCCTCTGGAGGACCCCCACTATCCGACCTACGGGGGTGTTGGGCGGCTCGTCCCAGGTGGTGATACGGACCACCCTGTGCTCCCGCTCGTACCGCTCGGAGCAAGCCGAGAGGGCTACGAGGACCCCTATATAAGTCCAAATGAGGATCGTCCTGTTCGAAGAGACCACCCTCAAAAAGAAATAGGGGAGAACAGTGGAGGGAGTTCTCCCCGCTCCTTCCCCCCTTTTCCTTCTTCCCTCACTCCATCCCGACATAGACCGTGACGAAGGCCATGGTGTTGGTCTCTTTCTCCTTGCCGAAACGCCTCTCTGTCCGCCGGACCCCGGCGTTGGAGGTGAGCTTGTACCCCATATAGCTGCTCGTGTTGGAGATCTGGAGGGCCAGGGTCAGTTTCCTGAAGTCCTCTACGAACCCTGGGGGAGGGGGTTCGGGCTTCTTCAGGAGGTTGTTGAACACTTCGTACTCCACCCCTGACTCGAGGCTAAGCTGCTGGCTGAATCGGTACGTCACTAAGAGGGAAAATATCTCGGAGAGTTCCTCGATCTTGAGAGCCCAGGGTTCGGTGGGCACCTCATACTTGTATATCTGCTTCCACCTCGGCCAGAGGCTTAAGCTCTTACCTATGGGGACCTTATAGTCGGCCTTATTTATTACCCCCAAGAACTTCTTGTCCCGCTTTTCCTCGGCCTGGGAGCCTCTCTGGTGGTACACCTCGTACTTGAACTTGTTTCGGAAGGGGAGGAACTTAGTCCAGTTCACCTCTAAGTAAAACGTGTTCATCAGGGTATTCTGCGCTACGAGAGGATCGGAGAACTCCTGCAACATCCCCGATGAGAAAGGAGGCTGTACCCACTGGATGAGGTCGTCCGGGATGTTGTCCCGCACGCTCCTTACGAAGTCCATAACCCGCACGCTCAACCCCTGCCTCGGGAAGTCCTTGTCCAACGTCAGGAGACCGTAGGTGGATTCGCTCCTCCGGTCGCTGGCGATCTCGTCCTCCCTCAGGTGCCCGAGCATAACCCGGCTGCCAGGGGCTATCTCGACCCCGGTGTAGATATTGTACCCTCTGCGTCCCCTTCTGTATGGGTAGTCCGGCTCGTTATCGTTCTCGAACCGGTCTATCACTGTATTGTTGTTCATGTCCGTCCCGAAGAGGAACTCAGGCGAGTCCACCTCGTACCTCAGGAACGGCTCCTCATAGTCCGGCAGGAAGTTGTTGTTCTGGTTGAAGTCCGAGATGAGGTCGTTGTTCTCATCCAGGCCGGGGAATACCTCCCGATCGGGGACCTCCCCCACATAGACTCCCGTATAGCGTCTGTTCCAGTCTGGATACCTGTCCTGATCGTCGTTGTCGTCCACGAACTCGTATACGTAGTGCCTTTCGTTCTCGAAATCTATCCGTCCTGCATCTGGGATGAACATAGAGGTGGAGTAGTCCGGGTCTATACGAAAGACCTCCCCGTAGGCGAACCAGGGGTATATGAGCTGGGAAGCTGTGGCGTAGAAGGCCTGGGAGCGGTCCCAGGCCAGAGCCTGATTCGTCTCGAAGTTCCTGTTCGGGAACCTCCTGAACCTGCTGTTGACCACGTATTCCCCCTTGAAGTTGAATCCTTTGAAGTCGCTTACCTCGAGGGTCACGCCCCCCAGCTCGTTGGCCGTGGGCAGTCCGTACTGAAACTGCACGAGGGTCTGGTTAGAGCCGTCCTTCACGTTGCCCGGTGCTCTTGCCACTAAGAGGTACACCGGCTCCCCCGCTGCGTTGGTCTGCATGTTGGAGGATACCTCCACCCTGTAGTCGTTGGCGAGCACCAGGGCCACCTCTATCTTGCGTATCTCTCGGAAATCGGTTATTTTGTCCTCCACGCCCGCTTTGAAATCATGCTCTATATCATATATGAGGGTGACCACGTTATCACCGCTCGCCTCTAAAAGCCCTCTCCTCCGGGTGCCCCCCTCGACCAGGCGGTTCCGCACGATCTCGGGATGTTCCACCCCGTCTATGAATATCCTCTCCCTGAACAGGAGCGCCCCTCCCTCCCCGTCCTCGGGCGAATCGTCGGACAGTCGCACAAGCAGGGTCCGGACGTTCCCCGCGTTCAGGTTCCCGCTCAGTGTTCCCCTCAGCGAGCTCCGATCTATGGGGACTAAGCTGTTTTGGAGGCTGACGTTCACGTAGGTGAGCCCCACCTTGGCGAAGTCCCCCACCTGAACGACCCCTCGGAAGCCCAAGAGGTTGGCGAAGGTGGAAAGCTTGGCCGGAGCGGGTTCCCCTCCGGAGGGAAGTATGCCGGGGTTGTCGACCCTGGAGGCTAAGAAGGTGAAGGCATATTTGTCCGAGAGGAAGTCCCACTGAAGGCCGTCGAACAGCGGCTTGGAGAAGGTCAGGGGGGTGAGGGTGGTCCTTATCGCCTCCCCTATGGTCAGGGCTGTGTGGTACTGGCCCTTGGAGCTGGAGGATATGACCACCCTGTCGAACCAGTCACGTAAGAACCTGTACTTGACGATCGAGCTGCCGAAGTGCATGGGGTGTTCCTGGGTCCAGTTGTACACCGCCCATCCCTTGGTGATGTAGTTCCCGTATATGTCATAGTATTTCCTTCCCTCCAACTCTATGTCCACATATCTCTTGTACAAGTCCCGGGCGTAGTTGGTGTACTCCCAACCCTTCCAGCCGTACAGGTAATACAAAGTCTGAGGTAGGTACCACTTCCTCAGGGTCGGCACCAGGGTCTCCGGCGAGATACGAGGCCCTGTAGTCACGTAGGGGTTGAAGAGCCCCACCTCCATCCCGGCCCCCGAAGCAGGGATGAGGATGAGAAGGACCCCTATGCGGATGGTTTTCATCATCTCAAATCCTCCTTTTTAGGCCCCTCCGTTTGCCCCGACCGTATTCAGTACACCACGCACACCAACCGGCTTGCGGACTGGGACCCCATATCCGCATCCACCCTCACTCTGCACACGTAGGCCCCAGGGGGGACCAGCCTTCCCGACCCATCCCTCCCATCCCAGAGGTACTCGTATCCCTCCCCTCGTTCCAGCTCCCGCACCAGTTGCCCCTTCAGGTCGTAGATCTCCACCTTGGGGGACCTATCCGTCTTGACTATATGGAACTTAACCGTCGCCAGGTCGTTCCTGCCGTCGCCGTCCGGAGTGATCGCCTCAGGCTCGATAGAGTACATCCTGATCAGCTCGGCCTCGGAAGGCACAGAGGGGAGGAAGACCAGGGTGGCGTTCTGTTCGGCGGGCTTCACTCCTTGCCAAATTCCCGGCTTGCGGGAGCTGAGCACGAAGGCGTCGAAATATGTAGCGTCCCTGAAAACCCGGGCCCGGAAGCGAACCACCACCGAATCCCCCTTCACGTGGTAAGGGAGCATAACCACCAGGGAGTCTCCGCTTATGCTGTACGAGGCGGATACTGGTTTGCCCCCGACCTCGACCGAAACCTCCTCTGTAGGGGATGGGACCTTGATGACCACCCGGTCGAACCCTAAGTCACCGACGCCGGGCTCGGGCTTTATCCTGTAGGAGAAGGACACCGGGACGCCGAGTTCCGCCTCCCTCGGGGTTATCTCCCCCACCACACCTCCCCGCACCAGGGGGTCGTGGTAGGAGAGCGATATCCTGCGCAACCTGGGGGCCACCGCAGGGTCGTCCGTGGAGAGGCAGACCTTTATCTGTACGAACCTCCTGGGCGTGGGCGAGAGGAAGTCCTCCCCCGATGTCTTGTACAGGTTGCTCCAGGGGCTCCAGTCCGCGCCGGGCCTCACCACCTCCTCCACCCTCCCCCGGGCTCGGACGGCGGGCGGAAGGCTCTTCCACTTCTCCTCCGTGACCTTCTGGCCGTTCGGGAGATAGTAGTACCGCTCCCGCTTAAGGGTATCCCCCGTCCTCGTCCGTATCCCCACCTTCGTGCCCGGAGGAACGTCCGCATCCCACTCCACCCTGAGCAGGCTCTTGACCCCGCCCAGGTCTATGAAGGGGGAGGTCATCTCTACCTCCGCAGGATGTCCCTGGCTGTACAGCATGATCTCGAAGATGTTGTACCCGTATCTGCCGGTCCCATATTCGTGGTGGTAAAAGATGTACCTGACCTTTCGGCATGGGAAGACGTGGTTGAACTTCCATCTCCTGGGGGTCTTACGGTTGTCCACAAGGGAGAGGAGCTGGTAGTCGAAGTTGCCCTCTATCCGTTCCCCTCCAGCTGTGGGCAATCTGGTCCCGTCCGAGGTGAAGAGCGCATAGCCGAGCGCTCCCGTCCCCCCTAAGAACTGTCCCTTGCCCAGCTCCCGGGCGGGCCAGGAGAGGATAACGATTTGGTCCAGCCAGAAGACAGCTCCTAGGTCCCACTCGAACCACTGTCCCCCGGTCTTCCAGAAGGCCTCGGCCGCTCTGGCCGCTGAGACGTTCCAGTAGCGGTCTACAGTCCCGTCGAAGAGGGCCGGGGCCTTGGCGGCGAACTTCCCCCCGGCCCTTATGCTCCCGCCCCGTCTGACCGTCCCCAAGGCTATGTTGTCCCCCAAGGCCCTAACCTCTATCTCGGCCAGGGCAGCATCGGGGCTTTTGGCGTGGGATACGAACCGGATGTACTGCACGGCCATAAAGTCCAAGGTGTCCGAGGTGACCAGGTTCTCACCCGTAGCCATCCCCTGGTCCACGGTGAGGAGCTCGTACTCAACGACCCTCTCAGCGTTCGGCTTTGTCGTCGTGCCGACCTTGATGAAGCGGAAGAGGTCCTTTTGCCCGGAAAGGTTCGCCCCCTCGCTGACGTATATCGAGAAGTCCCGGAACGGCCTTGCCCCCACGGTATCCGGGAAGCTCAGCCGCACCTTCTTGGCCAACACAACCCTCCCCAAGTCCACCTCGACCCACCAGTCCTCGATGGGGTCCTCGGGCCTCGGCTTCCAGTAGGTATCTATCCTACCGTCGGTTATGTACCGAACGTTCCCTCCGTTCGACCCGGCCCTGACGCCGCCCCGCACTCTCCCCCTTTCCACGGTTTCGTGCTCGAACTCTCCGGCGTTCTCTATGGGATTTATGTCCCTCCGGAACCACCTCAGTCCTATGCTCCCGTCATCGCCGAAGTCCAAAAGCCCCTCCGGATAGGTCCACTCCTCCCACGCAAGGTCCCGGGGCACCACGTACTCCCCGGCCGTGCCCTGCGAGGAGAGGAGACAGACGAAGATGAAGATAAGCATCCGACCACCCCCTCAGTACGCCACGCACAGGAGCTCGGCCCCCTCGAGGGTCCCGCTCCCCGTGCGCACGACGACCCGGCACACGTAAACCCCGGGTTGGACCAGTTCGCCCATATCGTCAGTCCCGTCCCAAACCCGGGTGTACATCCCCCTGGCCAGCTCCCCTGAGAACACCTCCCGGACCTTCCTTCCGGAGGTATCCCAGATCTCCACAGAGACGGAGGCCCTCTCCACCTGTAAGACCCCGAAGGAGATCTCAGCCCTATCGTTACTTAGGTCCCCATTCGGGGTGATGGCCCTTGGGGATATCCCGAGCGAGGACAGGGGTCTGAGCGAGGGCTCTGAGGCGAACACCTGTAGCCCGTTCGTGGACACATCCGGGTTGGCGTTCCCGGGGTCTATGGACTGGGGTAGGTTCTCCCCCTCAGTGTCCAGTACGCTCCCGGCGAGATAGGTCCCGGAGATCAAAAGGG
>DTXA01000410.1 GCA_012962735.1 Candidatus Latescibacterota bacterium | reverse complement strand
CTAGATCCGGGATGAGCTCCTTGAGGTGCTCGTAATCCCGAGCATCGGGCAGGTCTAACTTGTGGCTAACGATCTTAGTCCCAGCTTCCTGTAGCTGGGGATCATTCGCGAGGAATTGCCTCGTCTTCTCCCAGTTGGGCTCAGTCAGGGGTGTATACAACAGGTGAATGTAGTCAGGCTCCAGGGCCTTAGCGGCAGTCACTATCTGAGCCGGTCCTTCGGGAGACTCTGGGTCACTAGTGGTCACAAAGCCGATCAAGACGTCCATAGCTTCACCTCAACCTCATAAATGCTCCTTCACCAGCTTAATAACCTCCTCTGGCTGGAGCCGCGAGCCCTCCCGCGGCGAGCCGATAATAGTCCCGTGGGCCGGGCCACCCCAGCCGGGCTCCTTCGAGGTCAAGATGGATAGCAATGAATCGACCTTCACCCCATTCCCTCCGATAGTATATTTCTTCACCGGAGGATCTCCAAATCTGGGGTTGTAGGCGATCGCCACCTGACAGCCGAGCTCATAGAGGACCCCTAAAGCCCCAAAGAACTCCGTCTCCAGATAGCCCCCCTTCAGACCCCCCTTGGTGGTGAAGAGCTTAGCATGAGCCTTAGCCCGCTCGAGCTCCGCATCGTTCCGCCTCTTCGCCTCAAGGTAGCCCTGCCATTCCGGCAGCTCCGGCATCAGACCGAAGGGGTCCAGCCCCTCTTCCAAGACTAGACGGAGGATCTCCATCCCCTTGATGAGCTGCTCCCCCGGGTCGCGGATGGACAGGCGCATCCCGGAGAAGACATCGGAGAGGGTAGGGAAGGCTCCCTTGGGTAATCCCGAGCGTGAAATCAAGGCTTCAGGGCCTCGAGTATCCAGTAGGGCGACATAATCCACCAACCGCTCGATCTCCCGCTGGACGGCAACGCGCCTCTCATAGTCGCTGGGCCAGTCGGGAAAGAGGCGTGCGGCCAGATGGAACTCAAGCGGGCTCATCATCCGCCCCCACTTCTCAGGGTTGCGGGTGGCCCAGCGGTCGGGATCTTGGAGGAAACAGTGGTCGAAGGCTTGTCGGCAAGCAGGGGGAAGGTCCCCAGCCTGAGCGTGAGCGGCGTCGTGGTGATCGAAATTGTTCAGCTCGACCCGGCCGCTGCCGCCACACTCGATACAGAGCACGCAGGGGTCATTCAAATCTTCGGGATCGGCTTGGTCGCGCACCACGATGATCTCATCATCCGGGGAGACCCCCAGGATGAGAGCCGTAAGGCAGGTATCCATATCCACCTGCTGGATGATGACCTTCATCTCTGTCTCTCGACCTCCCTAAGATAGGCTGCGAACTCCCTCCGGACCTCCTGCTTCACCCTCTGGCGATTATAGCACTTTCCGCTCTCATGGACCCGATCAAAGGGCTTGATCGCCCAGGTCTGCCGGGGGAACCAGGGCCGAGGCCGGTACTCAGTGGCTCCCTTCTTCTTTGCCCTCCTGCTAACCATGCGAGGATCACCCTCATCTTAAATAACCCCAAGGTGAGGGAAAATCTTGCGACCAGCAAGATCACCCCCCTTCAGGAGGTCCTCCAGTGAGATCGGAAAAGGCTTAAATCAGCCTTATCTTAGCTATCCGTTGCAACCTCTCGGTGAAACCTCCCTTAAGGAGGAGGTTTACTCAGTAGAACTCTAGAGCAATGGCTGATCATCCCCCG
>DTXA01000409.1 GCA_012962735.1 Candidatus Latescibacterota bacterium | reverse complement strand
CGAAGCAGTGGAATATCCCGAGCTCCGGGTTCGCGCTGAAGGAGGGGGTGCGCTCCGTGTGGAAAGGACAAAGGCCGAAGTAATTGCGCCCCCGACGCTTCAAGGGTACATATTCGGAGACCACCTCGACGATGTCCGCCTGCGCCCTCACCTGGGCGACGAGGTCTTCCGGAATGCGGGGCATATCACTTAGAGAAGAACTGGGGAAGTCGTCCCTTATGCGCCTCCAAGAGCTCGTTCAAAAGGGTCTCCGCCTCGTCGAGGGAAAGTATCTGTGGGTCCTGGGCCATGGCTTGGAGGGCCAACCTTCTGTCCCCCTTCACACCCGCGTCCACCACAAGTTCCGTCCAGACTGTCCTTGCGTACATCCATCCCAAGACGGGCTGTGGCACCTCTCCGGTGTACAGCCCTCGCACACCTCTGTCGTCCGTAACCCCCTGCACCTCAACTATGGCGTAGTCCGGAAGGTTGGGCACGCACCCACAGTTGGGGATGTTGACTATGTAAACCTCCCGGCGGCCCAGAGATATGTCCGCTACAAGCTTACCTATGGCCTCGGGGGAGAGCTCCTCCGGCAGGGGAATCGGCTCCTCCCCATCCGCCATCCTGCGAAGTTCCTCCCACTGCCGCCGTCCCATATCCTCCCTGCGCCACTTCTCTATGCCCTCCACCCTGGAGCGGAGCCTGTACGGGATCTCCTCCGGGGTGCGGGCCGCCCTGAGATACGGAAAGAACTCTATTATGTGCCGGTCGTTGTTGACCGGATAGTACCCGAAGACCTCGAAAAGGTGCTTAGCGAAGCGGTGGCCCGGGGGTTCCTCGCCCTGAAGTCTTTCCCTGAGAAGATGGTACAGGTCCTTCCCCTTGTGCGTCAGGCTGATCACCCAGAGCATATGGTTCACCCCCACGGCCACCATGTCCAGTTCCTCGTACGGCACCCCCAACTTCTCGGCTAAATACCTCTGGGTGCCTTGTACACCGTGGCAAAGGCCGATCACCCTTTGAATTCCCGTATACTTAGTCAGGGCCCGGCACAGGATGGCCATGGGGTTGCTGTGGTTGAAGAAGATCACACCCGGACAGCGCCGCTCCATCTCACGGGCGATCTGGAGGAATATGGGGATCGTGCGGAACCCGGCCATCATACCCCCAGGGCCCACGGTGTCCCCCGTGGTCTGGACGATACCGTACTTCATGGGGACCCTCACGTCCAGTTCGTGCCACCTTCTGTCCGGACCGGAGACCCCGATGGAGGACACTGCGAACCCTGCCCCGTCCACTGCATCCGCCAGGTCGGTCGTGGCCCGGACCTTAAGGCCAGTCCCAGCCTGGTCGGCGGCACACCTTCCGAACCTCTCCATCGTGGAGAGCCTTTCCAAGGAAGCCGGGATGTCGTACAGCACTACCTCGCTTCCGGAGAGTTCTTCGGTGACCGCAAGTTCGGTAAGCACCGTGCGGAAGAAGAGGCTCCCTCCTCCCAACAGCACAATCTTCTCCGACGGCATCACCCCTCCTACCCGAGTATAAGACTCCGTACCCGTTCCTCCAACTGCTCTACATCCTCCCAGAGTTCCTCTAAAGCCCTGCGCACCTCCTGGGGTACCCCTTCCCTCCACCCCTCCAGCTCCTCCACCGTAGGGGGGGGTGCTTTGTCCTCCTCCCAGGCGGAGAAAAGGGGGGCCATATCTTCCTGACCCTTCGGAGCCTCCGCTGTGGGCTCTTCCTCAGGTCCCTTCGGGATTTTCTTCTTCCAAAAGCGCAACCTCATCCTGTCCCCCCTGCTCTTTCGGGACCTCCCCGTACGCACGGGCCAGCTCGGGAAGGACCCGGTTTATGTGATAGCGCACCATCCCCACAGATGCCCCAGGGCCAGCCAAGGCGATCAGGAACACCTCCTCCCCAAGCTCCTGCACGAGGAGCAGTCCCTCTTCGAACTGCATCCATATCCCAGAGAAGGCGCCCATCCCCTCGTATTGCTCCACGACCTTGCCTAAGCGGAGCGCTATGGAGGCAGCCCGTGGGAGCACCTCACGGTCCCCAGGCCGTACCCCCACCGCATCTAAGACCGTCCCGTCCGTCCGGGCCACAACGGCCTTGAGCGCACCGCTCTCCTGCACGAAATCCGCCAGTGTGGACATCTCGACCTCGCTTTCAGAGTGCTGATATCAGCTCCACCTTATGCTTCCTTAGGGCGTACCGGATCATCCCGATGTTGGCATCCTCCCCGGCCACCATCACCAACACGTAATCCTCTGTCAGGGGCTCCACGACCACTGCTCCCCTCTCGAACTGCACCAGTACCTGCACGAGCCCTCCGCTCCCCAATTGCTCCCCCAGGCTCTGAGGGGAACGCAGGCTGTTGGACGCTAGGGCTCCTATGGACTCTATATCCCTGTCTATAACCCCAACCTGGCTGAGCGTAAGGCCATCCTTCCCTACGACGAGGGCCCCTCTGGCTTCTGCGGCGTCCCTCAAAGCGTTCAGGATCTTTTCTAAAGCTTCCATCTTACCTCCTCGGCTGAAGGGTCTTCCCTTGAGCTTGTGTCTAAGGAAAATACCACAAGATACCCTATCTGTCAAGCCTTTCGTCCCTTGACAAACTGGTCCGATCTTCGTATGCTTTTGGGGAAGAGCTCGGACATATATATGCTTATATCGATGGTCATCATAGCGGTCCTGTACCTCCTCCTTATGGTCCCATCGGGCCGGGCGGCCCCCATCGACTCTGCCTTAAAGTGGTACAGGGGCAGAACGGTCCTGGACCTTAGGAGGGGCAAGGTGGTTCCAGCCCGGGTGGACATCTCCCTGCGCTTCCGCAGGTCTCCCTCCGAGGGAGAACTGAAGGACATAGAGGCTATAGGAGTTCAGTTCTTCCGGCGAAGGGGAAAGGTGCTCCACGTGGGCAGGGTCTATGGGGCCCGTGTGTCCTGGGATGCCCTCGACGATGTGGCCCGACATCCCCTCGTAGAGCGGATAGAGTCCGGCAGGAGGGTCAAGGTCGTTCCGCTATTGGACATCAGCGGTCCCCAGGTCGGAGCACGGACGGCCTGGGATATGGGCGGAAGGCCTCGTTCGCTTACGGGGAAGGGGGTTAAGGTAGCCCTCTTCGATACCGGGGTGGACCTCTACCATCCCGCGTTCTGGATGGCGGGGGAGGCGGTGGAATGGTACGATATGGACGGCGATAGGGTCCTCACACCGGGCGTGGACGGGGTGGACCTGGACAGGGATGGAAGGATAGGTCCAGGGGAGGTACTCCGCCTATGGAAGGCCGGAGTGCAGGACCTGTACGCTCGATACACACCAAGCCCGGGCTTCGACCCCGAAACCGACTGGCTCTACGTGGACGTAGACGGGGACAGCATTAGGGACGCCGGGCCTGATGAGGGGTTCTCGGTGGAGGACCCGGTCTTCGGGGAGCCGACCTTCGTCCCGGACGACCAGGACGGGGACGGTGCCTTAGAGGTCGGGGAGCATCTGAGGCGGTTGGAGGTCCCGAAGGTGCTCGCATTCTTAGATAAGGACCCCCAGGGAGGGCTTGTGGAGCGGGAGGGTCCCGATCTCATCCACGACCCCGGCGACCCCGAAAACCACGGCACCCCTGCTGCAGGTATCCTGGTCGGGGGTTTCCCCGGAAACAGGCGTTGGGTGGGAATTGCGCCCGGGGCGGAGCTTTTGGTCGTCCACCGAAGGGACACAACCCCAGAACAATACATCCCCTGGGCCGTGGACATGGGTGCGGATATAATGGTCTACGAGTTCGGGGGATGGGTTTTCGAGTTCCTGGATGGTTCCTCCAACTTAGAGCAGATGATAGACGAACTGGCCAAGGAAGGGATAGTACAGATCGCCGCCACCGGCAACCTGGCCGGCCCCAAACGGAAGAAGCACTGTAGGGTGGAGGTGACCGGGGAGGGGGTATCCATACGGGTGCGGGTGCCGAAGGGCTACGGGATCGAGACGGTGTACATAACCTTCCTCTGGACCTCCCCGGACAGCTTGACGGTCGAGGCGAGGACGCCCCATGGGCTCAGCTTCGATCTCGTACCCGACGGAGAGGTAAGGGAGTTGGAGGGGATGGAAGTCTTCGGGAACTTCGAGGTCTCGCCGAGGGGAACATCCAAGTTGGACATAGCCTTAAAAAAGGGCGAAGGGCTGGAAACCGGAATCTGGACCTTACGTCTGGGCTCCGCCGGTATGCCCTTCAGGGTCGACGGGTACGTGGCGGACGATGTGACCGGATGGGTGGGCGGAGCGCAGTTCGTGGACTTCGTAGCCGACGATGGCACCGTGACATGGCCGGGCACCGCCGACGAGGCCATAACCGTGGCCGCATACGATCCATCGGGACTGCGAAACCCCGAAGGCGAGATAAACGACTTCAGCGGGAGAGGTTTGAGGATAGACGGCAGAATGGTCGTGGACATAGCCGCGCCCGGAAGCATAGTTTTCTCCACCTGGACTAAAGAGGCCTTAGGCTCCCCTGGAGGATATGGTCCCTTCGAGGGCACGAGTTCCGCCCTTCCCCACGTGGCAGGCGCCGCTGCAATTCTGCTTCAGGCGGTTCCCTCGCTCGGACACAAAGGCGTAAAGGAGGCCCTCTGCTTAGGGGCCGAAAGGGACGAACACACCGGGGAGGTGCCGAACGACATCTGGGGATGGGGCAAGCTGGACATCCCCGGGGCCCTGAAGGCCGTAGGCTTCTCCGGGAACCTCCCTCCCCTGTTCAGAGATGTCTCGGCCCGGTGGACTGGGGACGGATGGGAGGTCGAGGCCGAGGTGGAGGACGCCGATGGAATAAGCTCCGTATGGCTTCACTTCGAATCCTCCGGCAGGGTGCCGATGGCCTGGGAGGGAGGGAACCTGTATGGGGCCGAGGTGGACGTGATGGATACCATATGGTGTTACATAACGGCATCGGACAGAAAGGGGGCCAAAGGCTTCTGGCCCGCAGGGGCCCCTTTCAGAAAACGCAGGCTCTGCCCTCCTGCCCTCCAAGAGATCGGACAGATGATGGGGGCCTTCTGCGAGATGCTCGTCCCGGGGGACATAAATGGAGACCTGCTTCCCGATTTGTTTACCTGTGGATCTCTGTATCGCAACCTGGGACAATGGAAGCTGGAGAATGTGCTACATATCTCCCGTTTCATCTCGTCGGTTTCCTGGGGCGACTACGACGAAGATGGAGACCCCGACCTATATGTGGGAAGTTGGAATCGTGGTTTTCTGTACCGAAACATAGAGGGAAACTTCGAGGAGATGGCCGGGGAATCTGGTATAGATACACCGAGCGGATACGCAGCCTGGGTGGATTACGACGGGGACGGAAGCCTCGATCTGTGCGTGGCGGGAAGTTCCGGGGTCCTTCTGTATCGCAACGTAGGAGACGGGAAATTTGAGGAAGCTGAACATATCGGGATGAAAGGTCTGATAAGCAGTATATCCTGGGGCGATTGCGACGGAGATGGCGATCTCGACCTATACGTAGGACGATATGGATATAACAGCCTTCTGTATAAAAATGTGGGGGGGAACTTCGAAGAGGTGGGGAAGGAGGTGGGCATAGATGTATGGAACGGCCAGAACGCAGCTTGGGTGGATTACGACGGGGACGGGGACTTTGACCTTTATGTGATGTGTCCTTATGCCCCGAACTTCCTCTACCGCAACCGTGGGGACGGAACTTTCGAGGAAGTAGCTTCGGAAGTCGGTGCCGAGCTTCCGGGCTACGCTACGTGGATAGACTACGACCTGGACGGAGACATAGACATCTTCGGAATCTCCGGAAGAAAATTGCTCAGAAATGAGGGGGGAAAGTTTCTAAGGGTATGGAATCCGGAAAACCTGCTTTATGGGGCTTCCTTCGCCGACTGGGACGGGGACACAGCCCCCGAGCTTCTCTTAGTGGAGGAGCATCGGCGGCCGTCAGGCCGCATTTACAGGGCTCCGTTGCGAGGAAACTGTGTAGCCTTGCGCATATGGAAGGCATCGGGAGCGAGGGTGCGGTTGTCCTCTGGGAGTAAAGTGCAGATCCGACAAGTCGTGGCAGACGACGGCCTTCCGCTGTATTTCGGCATCGGGGAGGCTCGGGAGGCGGACTGGGTTGAGGTGACATGGCCCGATGGGACGACCCAGGTCTGGGGAAACCTCAGAGCTGGCAGGGCTTACATCCTCGGCCCCGAAGGCCCCCTGGACGCTTTCGTCTGGCCTGGAGATGTGGATAGAAACGGCACGGTGGACGGAGGGGACATAATAGCACTGGCCGAATACTGGGGGCTGTCCGGGTCGAAAAGGCCCAATCCGCTTTCCACCTGGGCGGGACAGGCGGCGAAGCTTTGGGACCCTCCGGGCGCGACCTATGCAGATGCCGACGGGGACGGGAGGGTGGGGACGGGAGACTTGAAAGTGATCCTGAAGAACTGGGGGAGGGCGTTCGGGACGCCTGTATCGGAGATCGGGGGAAAGGAGGTCCTCTCGGAGGCTTACAAGGCTGCCTCGAAGATCCCCCATCTGGAAGTTAAGCGGGAAATACTCTCGGCCTTAAAGCCCGAGATGGCGGAGCTGGGGGTCCCCGGCGAACTTGACCTTTATGCCTTCCCCAACCCATTTCGGGGGGGAACGACGTTCCGCGTCAGGGCTCCTTTCCGTGGGAAGGGACTCCTCCGCCTGTACGATGTGCTCGGCCGGCCTGTGCGAACCCTCCGGAAGGGGCATTGGCCTCCCGGCGAGAAGTTCCTATACTGGGACGGCAGGGACGAAGATGGAAGGCCGGTCGCAAGCGGGGTGTACATAGTTAGGCTGAAGGTAGAAGACGAAACCCGCACCCTGCGGGTGGTCTTAATGAAATGAAGTATGGCATATTGACAGGGGAAGGAAAACAGGCTATATTTGACTAATAAATATATCTCCAATTGAAGTGACCTCTGGTTCGGTCTAATCCCAAAAAGTATCGAGGCGGAGAACTTTTTGGGGCTATAAAAGGAGGTGGGATAACGATGCGTACAGCGATCGTCCTGATACTGGGCTTGGGGCTCCCTTTAGCCTGCGGAGGGAAGTCCCCAGTCAAAGAGCCAGGGATAAAGGAGGACGGCCGGGTGTTCTTAGAGAACGTAAGCCAGAACGCCGGCCGCTATAAGGCCGATGTGACGGTATGGTACTACGACGAAGAACTGGGCAAAGTGGAGATCACTGTACTGCCTGGGGAGAAAAAGGAAGTCTCCCACGATATATTGAAGGGAGGCACTAAACTTACCCTATACCTGAAGGGCAGGGCCTACGTGTACTCCCACCAATTGGAGCCCCAGGAGATTGAGATCGTCGTGGACGGCAACGTCACCATCCGGATATACTCATACAATTGGAACAACATTGGACGTCCGTTCGAATACGACATCCTGTACGAATAGTCAGAAGGGCTCCTGTTCGGGCACGTAGCGCTGGACCAGTTCCACCCGTACGGCCATATCTTCATGGACCTTCCCGAGGAACACGTCCGAAGATGCCCACATCTCCGCCTGAAGTTGGAAGCCCTTGCCCATCTCAAGTCGCCTGCCCAAAACGTATGTCCATTGCCCTCCGCTTCGGTACGACTCCCGCCGTTCCTCCAAGGTCTTTCCTTCCTCTATGAGTCGTCTTTCTCCCTCCGTGGCCACCCCCTGAAATACGACACCGCCGTAAATCCCCCACGAGGGGACCGCTATGTGGAGGGCGACGAAGTACTCTCCCCAGGGCCTGTAGTGCACCTCGGAGCGGAGGGTGTCGGGGCCTGCGGTGTACACCATAGCCCCGGACGGACGAAAAAAAAGGCCCTCCATGTCTACATACGTCACTAAAGATAGAAAGTCGAACAGTCGCAGGCGTGCCCCGGCCCCCAAAAGGGGCCTATAGGCCGCCTCGAGATCGGTCCATCCCGAACCGGGGGCGGAAACCGCAAGCTGGGCCATCCCCACCCTGGCCTTGAGGTCCAACCAGCCTCTCACACCGTACAAGGCCCGGAAGTCCCAACGCTGGGAGGCGACCTCCCGGTCGTCCAGCCGCCACCTTCTATATTCCACCCCAACCCCGCCGTATATCTCTCCCTCTCCGACCGAGGGCCAACGCGTTTCACCGTGAGAAAGTCCGGGCCAGAGAAGCGCAAGCCAAATCCATCTCATCATTCCCCCTAAGGCACTGTGAGCACGAACTTCAAAGTGACCTTACGGTTGCCGTTTTCGCTCTCAAGCGAGATCGTCACCACGGATGCGGTCGTGCTGTCCTCCTGAGGGTCCAGGTTGTT
>DTXA01000408.1 GCA_012962735.1 Candidatus Latescibacterota bacterium | reverse complement strand
TGCCGATGGTAACCGGGGGACAAATTATAAGTGGGCGGGGGGTAAAGAGTTCGGTGGGGAGCACCGCCCTTGCAGTGGGCCTGGTCTGTGCGGTGAGTTTCCTGGGTTATGTTCTAATGGAGGGGGGAATCCGCTGGGTCCTCGCCGCCGCGACCAGTGCCGGCTCCATCGTAGCTGCTCCCGTCGCTGCCTTGACGGTCAGGAAGGCTGATCCGGATAAACTTAAGGTAATTATCGGGCTGGTTACAGTTATACTTGGAGCCCTAACCCTTATTCGGGCTTTTGCGCTTTGAATGGAAACCGAAATCGCTTGGAGGTGATGTTCGTGCTAGAGCTCAAGGATCTCGAGAATCGGAGCATCTACATTATAAGGGAGGCCTATGCGGAGTTCAGGAATATAGCGGCCCTTTGGAGCACGGGGAAAGATTCCACCACCGTCCTCTGGCTCTGTTACAAGGCCTTTTTCGGAAGGATACCCTTCCCGGTGATCCATATAGACACCGGACGCAAGTTCAGGGAGATGTATGAGTTTCGGGACCGTCTCGCTCGAGAGTGGGGATTTGAACTCCTTGTAGCGAGAAACGAGGCGGCAATGAGGGAGGGGATAGGACCCGAAAAGGGGAAGTTCGAGTGCTGTACGAAGCTTAAGACCGAGGCACTCAGGATGTGTCTGGAGGAGCACGGCTTCGATGCCCTCATACTCGCCATAAGGAGGGATGAGCATGGCATCCGGGCCAAGGAGAGGTATTTCTCCCCCCGGGATGAGAACTTCAGGTGGGACTACCAGGACCAACCTCTGGAGATGTGGGATCAGTTCCAGGGTCTGGTGAGGGAGGGGACCCACATGAGGGTTCATCCCCTCCTTCACTGGCGGGAGCTGGACGTCTGGGAATACATAAAGAAGGAAGGGATCCCCATAAACCCCATGTACTTCGCCCGGGATGGGAAGAGGTACCGCAGCCTGGGATGTGAGCCCTGCACTCTCCCAATAGATTCGAAC
>DTXA01000407.1 GCA_012962735.1 Candidatus Latescibacterota bacterium | reverse complement strand
GGACACCTCAACGAAGAAATCCTCGGAGTAAATCGGGTTCCTTTATTATCTGGGAGTGTACGGTACTCTGGCAGCCAAGTGAGTGGCAATCGAGGCTCTATCTCCCTAAACATGGCCCCTTATTGGACAATTGGTATTACAAGTTTTCCACGGCCTATGCGACGAAGATATCTTTCATCCTCCCTCCGTCCGATGGGGGGAGAGTGGAACCCTCTCGTGCTTAGCCCTCCGAAGGGTGCGGCTGCCCGAGGGCTCGATGAACTTCCTTGTAGAAAAGAGGGATTCGGCCTCCGGCGTCGTGACTATAAGGTAGTACCCTTCCGCTCGCTCCACTCCCATCTGGGCTCCGCGGAGGCGCTCCATTGCGTCGTGGTAGTGCCACCAAGAACCGACGTTCTGGCTCGTATGGCACTCCACGGCCTTTCTCTTCCGGGAGGCCACGGAACTTATGTCCACGAACCTGTTCGGCTCGAACCCCATAGTCTGCACCCCCGTCACGACCTCGTAGTACGCCAAGGCCACATCGGGGTTTCCCACCACCGCCTGTGTGGCTAAGACGCCTGCGGCCTGGTGGTCAGGATGGGTGTCCACAGGCCAGTGTGCGAGCACGAGGTCCGCATCTACATCCCCCATAAAATCGCTCACCTTTTCCAAGGATGCCAAGTTGAAAGGAATATCGGACATAGGGAACCTCATAAAGTGAGGCTCTGCACCTATAACCAAACAGGCTTTCCTCGCCTCCTCCTCCCTGAGCTCGTCCTCAGCACGGCCGGGCACCCCGCTGGAAAGATACAGGAATATGACCCTGTGTCCATCCTGAACGGCTCGTATGGCCAAGCCCCCGCATCCCGATTCTGGGTCGTCGGGATGTGCCCCCACGACGACTATGTTCATCTCTTCCTCCTGTCTTCAAGGCTCAGCGTAGATCAGTCCCGGCGGACGCTTCTTCTCGGGCATGCGATGTGGAGAAGCATCGTGTAGGGCGAAGTCCTCTATGGGATGTACCTCCCCCATGGAGGGTTGTGAGGTCCCTATAAGCCACTTTAGTATGTCCTCCTTAAACTTAGCTATCAAATCGGAATATCCCTTCTCTCCAGCTAAGTTCTCCTTTTCCTCCGGATCTTCTTTGAGGTTGTACAGCTCCTGGTACTCTTCCTCGTCGCTGTATATGTACTTCCACTTTCCCTCCAAATGCATGATCCTCCTTTCCGTGCCCAAGAATATCTCCTCCCCATCCTTCAGAGGATATTCAAATACACAACCTTCGCAGTGGACGGTCCGGCGTCCCCTGGGGTCCTCGTCGCGGACGATGGGAATTAGGCTACCTCCGGCCATACCAGGATGCTCCTCCACACCGGCCCATTCCAAGAAAGTGGCCGTGAGGTCCAGGGATTCCACCAAGGCGTCCATCACCGTGCCGGACGGTATCCCAGGTCCACGCATGATCAGAGGCACCCTTACCTGCTCATCGTACATAGCCTTCAGCCCGTGCCAGGCCAGCCCATGCTCGCCCAAGAGGGCCCCGTGGTCAGAGGTGAAGACGACTATCGTGCGGTCCTCTATTCCTTCCTCCTCAAATGTCCTCAAGATTCGGCCCACCCAGTGGTCTATGAGGCTTATGCAACCGTAGTAATGCGCTATGGCCCTCCTCAAATTCTCCGGTGCAAGCACCTCCTCCCCCAAACCTGCGAACTCGGGATGGAGCCTCCTCTTCTCCCTTAGGTCGACCACATCTATCCGTGGAGGTTCCACTTCCCTCGGGTCGTACATCCGGTCGTAGGGGACCGGAGGGTCGAAGGGGAAGTGGGGACCGGAGAAGGAGATCCAGAGGAAGAAGGGCTCCCTCCTGACCTCCTTGAGGTACCTTATGGCCTTCCTGCCTATGTAGGAATCTATGTAATCCTCCATCCCGATGGGGCTTGTGTATGCGTCGTAGATGGTCCTCCTGGGCGGTAGCCGTTCTAGACCATCCTTTCCGATCCTTTCGAGGTAGATGGTGTAATTGTCGTTGTAAGGGTGACGGGCGCACCTCTTCCCGTCCACTATGTCTAAATACCCGAAGCCGAAGGGCCCGTATTTCGGCATCATGTGCATCTTGCCGACGGCAGCCGTGTGATATCCGGCCCGCGATAGAAGGTCCATGAAGGTCGTCTGGCAGGAGGGGAGTCCCTTAAGGTTCCTTGTAACTCCATGGGAATGTGGATATTTCCCGGTCATGATCGTAGCACGCGATGGCATGCACGCCGGGCTTTGGACGTAACACCTGGTGAAGCGGGCACCTCTTTCGGCGATGCCGTCCAGGTTGGGTGTCCGTATCACCCGGTTTCCGTAACAGCCCAGCGCATCCTGCCGGTGCATGTCCGTCATTATGAGGACTATGTTCGGCCTTTCCATTCCCATCCTCCTGAGCTCTCCCTCAACCGGACGCCGATTATGTAAGCGTCCAGAAGGGTTCCAGCCGCCCACGGAAAGTACGCCTGCCATACCGTCCCGTCGCCTTCAAGATGGTGATATCTGTCGTAAGTGTGGTAGAACTGTTCCGTGACCCAACCCACCTTCCCCCAACCGTACTCCGCCTCCCTGAAGTTGTACGCCTGGCGGGCCCAGGTCACCGAATCCCTCAGGCGGTCGAGGAAGTATCCGTCCCCAGTCTGTTCCACGTAGTAAAGCACATCCTCGAGGAAAGAGCCCCCGTAGGCATCTATGTGGGCGTTGTGGGTGCTCGTCACCTTGGAGCCGGAGCTGGACCAGTCGCAGACAGGGTTCCGGTGCCGTGTGTTGTGCCCGAAGTGGTAGCTGAAGGCATAGTGAAGCACGTGGCCCAACCTTTCCAGTACCTTGGGGTCGCCCTCCTGTCGGTGCAGCTCCACCAGAGCCCTGATTAAGGCGTAGCTCGAACCTGAATCCACCGCACCCCGACAGTCCAGGTCCACTCCGATCCACTCCAAGCGTTCGAACTCCTCCCAATAGTGTTCCAGTGCCCTAAGGCCTGAACCCCTGGTGGAGACATCACCGAAGAGCCTGTGGTACATAAGAAGCGGCGCCACGAAGAAACAGCCTCCGTAACCCATATAGGTGGTCGGCCTTCCGTCGTCCGGGGAGAAACCGGACGGAAACCTCCCGTCCTCCCTCTGGTGCTCGACCACCTTTTTCAACATACGTCCGGCCGTCTCGGCCCAATCCCTGCGGCCGGGGTCGTCCTCGT
>DTXA01000406.1 GCA_012962735.1 Candidatus Latescibacterota bacterium | reverse complement strand
GCAGGCCATGGGAGAGGTCCAGGCTCCGATGGTATGTTCTTGGACTTCCTTAAGAGGAAAAGCTCTAAGTGGGGAGTGAAAGACAGTGGATTTGACGGGGAGGGAGTATCCCAGTTGGACATCGTTCCTCCCATTCGTCGTGGAGGCAACATAGTTGACCCTCAAAGGAAAGCCGGAAGGGAGTTTGTCGATCAGGCAAGGCTTGATGGAGTCTACGGCCAGAGGTGGAAGGATGCATTCCGCAAGTAATTTTCTGCCTGTCTTGAAGCTCATCATTACCCCTTGTCTAACAATTATCTCATCACTTCAAAAAGATGTTTGCAACAGAGCAACCCTATATACTAAAACAGCTCCACCTTCACATACTTCCTCGGATGTCTCCTTATGTCCACTAAGAGGGAATCCATCTGGGCCACCAGCTCCCACATCCGGTGGTATAGCTTCTCTTCGGTGAGAAGCTTGCCCAATGTGCCTTTCCCTTCCTGAAGGTCGGAGACGAGCTCGTCCAAGGAGAGGGTGATCCGGTCCAGGCGCTCGGCGGACCGGCGAAAGGATAAGGACCCAGCCTGGATGTCCTGTACGGCCGCATGTAGAGCCTCTGCCCCCTCCCCCGAGAGATGCTTTATATTCCGGGAGCTTTGGGAGAGGTCGGCGAGGAGGGTGTCCAGCTTACCGAGGCTCCCACTGAGCCTGGGCTGTGATTCCTCCACGATGGAGCGAAGGCCAGAAATCGCCAGATGCAGGTCGGTCCGGGTAGTGGCATTTAAGACGTCCTGGAGTCGGGAAAGAATATCGAGGAGCTGCAGGCCCACAGAGCCCGCCGAGGTCAGGACGTCTGCTATGCCAGGGGCGGTCTCCCCCTGCACGGTGGCCCCGTTTTGAAGACACCTGCGGCTGTCCCCGAGCTTTACGGCTATACCTTTTTCCCCAATGGCCCCGAGGGTCTCTACGACGAACCGGGAGTCTTCGGGAAGTTCCACATCCCGGTCTATCCACACCGTAGCTCGGACCCCTCCATCTATGAGCCTGAGGTCCTTAACCCTCCCGACCTTAAGGCCTGCCACCGTCACCGGGTCCCCTTCGTCGAGGCCGGAGGTGTCCCGGAAGAGGATGTAGAAGGTATAGCCCCGCCTCTGGAAGCCGTATCCCTTGAGAAAAAGCACCCCGAAGATCAAAAGGGCGAGGGAGAGGGTAAATACGAGCCCTACTTTGACCTCATCTGAGAGCGCCATCTTCCCCCCATAACACCAAGCCCCCGGAGAAGAACTCCCTTAAGACGGGGTCTTCGGAGTGCCTCACCTCTTCGGGATATCCGAGGAACCTTATCGTCCCATCGTGCAGGAAGGCGATGCGGTCGCACACCGAGAAGGCGCTGACGATGTCGTGTGTGACGATGATGGATGTGGAGGACATATGCTCCTTCAGGTGCACTATGAGGCGGTCTATAGAACGGGCCATCACGGGGTCCAATCCCGCTGTGGGCTCGTCGTACAGGAGGAATCTGGGCCTTGTGACCACGGCCCTGGCCAGGCCCACCCGCTTTCGCATCCCTCCCGAAAGCTCGGCGGGAAGCGCGTTCTCCCAGCCCTTTAAGCCCACCATCTCTAACGCCTCGGAGACCCTTCTCCTTATCTCCTCCTTAGATAGCCTCCCACGCCTCCTCAGGCTCAGCCCAATGTTCTCGGCCACGGTCATGGAGTCCAAGAGCGCGGACGCCTGGAACACCATCCCGAATTGCCGCCGGACCTTGATGAGCTCCTTAAACGATAGCTTCGTTATATCCTTCCCATCGACCCATATCTCCCCCTCGTCCGGCTTCATAAGGCCTATTATGTGCTTCAAAAGCACTGTCTTGCCACATCCACTCTGTCCCAAGATCACCAAGGTCTCCCCGTTCCTTACCTCCAAGTCGACCCCCTGAAGGACGGGCTTTCCTCCCAGGCTCTTCTTCAACTCCCTTATGATCAGGGCCATCCCAGCTCCTCACAGCAACACAAGTGCTAGAAAGTAGTTCCAAATTAGGATCAACAGACACGCTACCACCACAGCCCTCGTGGTGGCCCTACCCACCCCCTCAGCCCCTCCTCTTGCGAAGAACCCCTCGTAACACCCTACTGAGACTATGCTCAGGCCGAAGAAGACCGATTTTATCACCCCGTAGTAGACATCCCAGGACTTGAAGAGCAGCCTCATCCCATAGAGGAAATCCCCGGTGCTGACGCCGGACCACAGCGACACCAACCACGCCCCCGAGACCCCCACTGTCATGGAGAATATCGTCAGGACGGGAAACATGACCATAGCCGCCAATATCCTCGGAACCACCAGGTAGGCAATGGGGTTGAAGGCCAGGGTCTCTAAGGCGTCTATTTGTTCGGTAACCCTCATGGTCCCCAGCTCTGCAGCTATGGTGGCCCCCACCCTCCCGGCCAAGACTAAGGCTGTCAGGGACGGGGCCAGCTCAAGGAGTATCATCTTCTCCACGGCGCTACCGACCATATATAGGGGTACCATAGTGCTTTCGAACTGATAGAGCGACTGGAGTGACGCCACCATTCC
This sequence comes from Candidatus Latescibacterota bacterium, assembly GCA_012962735.1. Classification (GTDB taxonomy): domain Bacteria; phylum Latescibacterota; class 4484-107; order B68-G9; family B68-G9; genus B68-G9. The sequence continues at coordinate 8,903 of DTXA01000406.1, read as the reverse complement.
GGTAAAGGTGGAGGTGACGACCACGATGGGAAGGGAGTCTACCCCGATGCGCACCATTTGCTTAAGGGTAGGGCGGGCGTAGGTGGAGACGTCGCTCAGGGCCTTCACTGTCTGGAGGGTGAGGGTCCCGAACCTCCCCATATGTTCAAAGAAGCGGATTACATAAGTTCCCACTTGGGCGAAAGGTTGCATTATACCGATGCTCTCGAGGCACCTAATCTGGATCGGACGAAAAGGCGGACGCCGCTATACCAGCTATGGCCCGCTCAACCAGCTTCAGGTCCTCCTCCAAGGGATAGGGCTTTCCAGACAGGAGCCAGTGGTAGATCACGCTGTTGCAAGCTCCTATAAGGGCCACCGTGATGCTCTCCGGACGGCCCACCGGCCGGATCTCCCCTTTCTGTATGCCCTCCCTAAGCATAGTGGCGATCTGGTCCACGTAAAAGCTGTATTTGTCCTGGACCCGCTTTCGGAAGCGCTCCTGGAGGGTGGGCACGTTGGAGGCCAGTATCTTGAAGAGTTCGCCCTCCTGTTCGAAGAACCGGAAATAGAGCCTTGCGGCCCGGCGCAACTTTCCCAATAGGGTCGATTCCCGTTCTACCTCGGAGAGTATAGCCCGCTCCAATCGGTCCTTGGCCCGTTCCAGGGCGGCCAAGAAGAGTCCTTCTTTATTGGGGAAAGTCCGGTAGAGGGTCCCCTTCCCTATGCCAGAGCGGACAGCAATTTCGTCCATCGTGGTGTTGTGGTATCCCCGCTCGGCGAAGAGAGCCTGGGCCACCTCTAACACCCGTTCCTGGCGGGAATCTGGTGTCCCTCGTCTCGTCCAGGGCACGTTTCTCCCCTATTTCGCCTTTTCCAGCCTATCCAGCCTCTTGGCCAACTGGTCGAGCTTGGCACTCAGGGTCTCCAAATCGGCCTTCGTGGGTACCTGGAGCTTTTCTATGGCCCTCCTGATGGCCTCGTCGGTCCTCTCTTCCAGCCGCTTGCTTTCCTCTTCCACCTTGGCCAGGAGGTCTTTCACCAGCCTGGGGCGCTCTGCGGCTTCCCCCTTCTTGACCAGCTCTTCCACCTTCTCTCTCGCCAAGACCCCAGCGCCTATGCCGGCCAGCACAGCCCTGCGGATCGCTCCCAGCATCAGCTTCACCTCCCTTCTATATAGCCCCAAAGTAAGCTATACGCCCTTACTTCGCTCAGATACTTCTTGGGGCCTTTAGGATCCTCTGTTAACTCGTCTTAGACCCAATGTATCTGCTCGTTCAAACCAAACTATCTTTATTTGGACTGGCCAGTCCATTTGGGAAGATAATACCTTCGGCTCGGGAAGTCAAGGGGAATATCTTCTCAGAAACTCACCTCCAGGTTGTCCATCCTGGGAGCTTTCCAGTCCGAGACCGTGGCGGTGAGGGTTATCGGAGCAAGCTTTAGTTCGTCGTTTAGGAAGGACTTTTCCACCCTCCCCTTTTCATTTTGACTATTTTCGTTTTTTGGTCGAAAAAGGCACAAAATCGATATGGGACATAGCCCGCCACGAAGCTCTGTCAGGCCCTGCGTGCGATCCCGTACAGCAAAACCCCGAGGAGGAGGTCCAAGACCTCTTCCACTTCTAAGGTTCTCCCATCGAACTTCAGGGCCTCCCCCGCGGCGATGGGGAACTCGAGCCCCTTCATCGCCTGGAGCAACAGGAAGGCGTAGAGCCGAGGGTCGGAGATAGAGAGGAGGCTTTGATCTATCCCCTCCCGCAGTATCCCCTCTAAGGTTTCTATCTCGAAAGCGTTAAAGTCCCGACGTTCCTTCTCTATGAACGGGAGATATTGGTAGTATTCCTGTGTCAGAGTAGGATAGTAAAGGGCCAGCTTGCGGAGATATTTAAAACGCGTCACACTGTAGGCCCGCAGTTTCTCCACGGGGCCTTGGGCGTCCCGGATGGCGGAGAGGAGCCTCCAACGGAGTTCTTCGCCCTCTTTGTATATAAGCTCCTGGAGGATATTCTCCTTGGACTTAAAATAGTGGTAAAGCGTCGCCTTTGCGATGCGGGCGGCCTTGGCCACCGGGATTGTCAAGACCTTTCTCAAAGCTCGGGGAGAGAAAGCTTGACACTGAAATACCTTGAGGGTATATTTGTTCTGGAACCCTCCTCGGTTGAAAAAGGAGTTGATTTTTAGCCCGAGGTTTGGCAATTTCTATCCCGGACCTTAAGTGGAAGGAGGTGATATGTTAGGGCCCTTGGGGAAAGATATACAGGCTATAGCGATGGTTGCCCTAATACTGGCCGTCCCGGTGCTGGCCCAGGAAATGGCCACCGATGCAGTGATCGAGGCCCAGAGGCAAGCGGAGGCGGATTTCGATAGGACGATGTGGCTTGGGGTGGGATGCCTGTTGGGTCCGACTGGTGTACTCATCGCCTATGGTACTGATAGGGAAATCCCCGGAATATGTGGTTGTCTACACAGAGATATACAGATGGAAGGCCAAGAGCCTGCGGACAAAGTACGCCTTGTACGGATGCTTGGGGAACGTGGCGCTATCGACGGTGCTTCTGGCGTCGCAGTAAACAGGGGGTGTATATGATCTCAAGGATATTCTTCGTGGTCGCCCTTGTAAGCATCTTAGCCCCGGCCGTGGGTCCACAGGAGTTGCCCGGAGTGGCCGTGATGGACTTCGAGAGCATCGGAGGGGACCCGCACCTGGGCCCAGGGGTGGCCGAGAACCTCCGGACGGCCTTGCTCCAGACGGGGCAGTTCAGGGTAATCGAGCGGAGCGCCCTACAGAAGGTCTTGGAGGAGCAGAAGCTCCAGGTCACAGGTCTTATAAGTCCGGAATCCGCCGTAAAACTGGGGAAGCTGGTCGGGGCCAGGCTCATCGTGGTGGGGAGCGTGGTGAAGTTCGCCAACACCTATACCCTGAACGTGCGCTTCATAGATGCGGAAACCGGGGTGGCTATCCGGGCGGAGAAGGTGCAGGCGGGCTTCGAGGCCGAGATCCCCGAGATGGTGGATAAGGTCGTGGAAATGATTATGGGGATATATGAACCGAAGCCCGTTCCATCTCCTCCTCCCATACCGCCTATACCAGACGTTGTAATTCTGGCCCAACAGCAGGCCGAGACCGACGTGAACAAGCTGATGTGGTTCGGAGCGGGGTGTCTGCTCGGGGTGTTCGGGGTCTTAGGGGCTTATATCTGGGAACCCAGCCCTCCTACGGTCGCGCTGATGGGAAAGCCTCCGGAATATATCTCGGTCTATATACGGGAATATAAGAAGAAGGCTAAGAGCCTGCAAGCCAAGTATGCATTATACGGATGTATAACCTGGTCGGTGATATATCTACTGTCCATGTCGGCGGCAGCCCCGTAATTAAAACCCCAAAAAGTTCCCCACTTCGTTCCGAACTCTTTGGGGCGGAATATCTAAGATGGCGGTGACAGTACTTCTCCTGGGGCTTTGGATAGTCCAAGTCTATGCGCTTGAAACCCTCCAAGTATCCTTCAACAGGACCTATGTCCAAGTCGGAAGGACGGAGGAAGTATCCGGGACCCTCTACTACCGAGCCCGACCGGAGCGGACGGTGGTCCGGGTGGAGGAGCCCCTTAAACAGTGGATGGTCCTGGAGGGTGGAAGGCTCGAGATATTCTACCCCGAAGAACGCCGGGCCTTCCGTATTCTTAGCAAACATCCAACAAACTTGCCCTTCTTCCAGGCCTTCTTGGGAGCCCTCAAGGAGGACTACGGTCTCAGGAAGTCAGGATATGCCCTTTTGGGCCACGAGGTAAGGGGCGATACCCTTCTCACGTACTGGAACCCCCCCAAAAAACTCAAGAAGGCCTTAGGGAGGTTCACCCTGGCGTACGTGGGGGACAAGATCATAAGGGCGGAGCTAAGGGGGCTGAGGGGCGAGTTGCTCAGTCGGGTTCTATACGGAGACCATTTCCCCTACGCCGGTGCCTTCCTTCCTTTGCACATCTTCACAGTGCGTTATACCCGTTCGGACACCATCTACGAAGAGATAACCTACAGGGAGCCTAAGTGCGACTTCCCACTTCCGGAGGAAGTATTGCAGTTCCGCATCCCGGACGATATGGAGGTAGAGGAGGTCTGTTGGTGAGGTGGCTCTTGGCCTTTCTATTGGTTCTTCCCGTCCCTCCTTCCGCCGAGGAGGAGGACTTGCGGTTTCTGCTCTTTGCCCGTCCCGTGCGACCTTCTGAAATTACCTCCCCTTCCCTCTCAGACCGGACCTCGGAGTTGAAGATGGCCCTTATGGGGCTCATTCGCCTGTACCAGCGCTTCATCTCCTCTCAGGATATCCCTAGCTGCAATTTCACCTTAAGCTGCTCCCGCTTCGCTATGGAGGCCTTAAGTCGCTACGGCCCTCTGCACGGGGTCCTTATGGCCTCGGATAGACTAATGAGGTGCTATGGGTTGGGCCGTAGGTACTATCCGATAGATCCGGGCACGGGTTTGGCGGTGGACCGTCCCCCGGAGGCGTACTACTTAGGGGAGGAGAGGTGATCGGGGTGTTTTTATTGTGGGCAGGGCTGACACTTGGGGGGGAGGCCTTCTCCCCTGAGGGCATATACGGGTTCGCCCGGTATCTCTACGATCGGTGCGAGTACCTAAGGGCCGCCGGGGAGTTCCAGCGGTATCTGTTCTTGGCCCATCCCGGACCGGGCAAGAGGGATTCGGTGCAGTTATGGATAGGCCTGTCCTACCGGAAAGCGAGGGAGTTCGAGAGGGCCTTGAGGTACTTCGAGCGGGTCAAGGGGGAGCTAAAGGATGAGGCCCGGTACCAGACCGGGCTTTGTTACATATATGCTGGGAAGTACGACACGGTGGCCGGATGGGAGGAAGTGGGTCCAAGGACGGCCGAGCTGGTGTTCGCTGCCCGGTTGCTCAGGGGTCAATGGGAGAGGGCCAGGTCCGTCCTGCCCCAAGGGGGACGTTGGAGGGAATTGTTGAGGCGAGGACAAAATCTTCCCCGGAAGAGCCTTGTTCTGGCGGGACTTCTTTCCGCCGCAATTCCGGGAGCTGGAAAAGCTTACTGCAATAGGACCTGGGATGGAGTTTACAGTTTAATCACGATCGGGGCTTTCGTATGGCAGTCCTATCAGGGGTTCAGAAGGAAGGGGGGGAATTCGCTCAGGGGATGGGCGTTCGGGATAGCTGGTGGGATTTTCTACTTTGGGAACATCTACGGCTCCGTGGCAGCTGCGAGGCTATACAACCTGGACCAGTGGGGGAGGTTTCGGGATGAGGTTCTGGATATGGTGGGGGATTAGTCTGGTAGGAGTCTCAAGCCCGGGGGCGGAGGGCATCCTCTCGCTGGCGGACAGCCTTTACGCCTGCGAGAATTACTATGAAGCCATCACCGAGTATCATCGCTATCTCTTCTTCAACCCTCGGACCGACCTAACAGGATATGCCTGGTGGCGCATTGGCCTGGCGCACAGAGCGCTGGGGGAGTGGGACAGGGCCCTGGAGAGTTTCCGGAGGGCTGAGGAGCACGCCCGGACGGACAAGGAACGGGACCGATATAGGGTGGAGAGAGCTCTATTGCTGATGGCCCAGGATAGATGGGAATCGGCGCAGGTAGTCCTCCTCCGGACGGCGGCCTTCGGCGGGAGCCCGGCTGTGCGGAAGAGGGCGTGGTTCTTCTTAGGGGTTGGGTATGTGAACACCTTCCGATGGGGGGAGGCGGAAGAAGCCTTCCGCCGGTGCTTCGACCCTGAGGACCCCCGCTGGAGGCAGGTCCGTACGCTGCTGGAACGAGGGAGGCGCTTGAAGTTCAAATCGCCTCATAAGGCCAGACTCCTCTCCACCTTCCTCCCGGGCCTGGGGCAGGCCTATGTCGGGGACTGGGAGGCTGCCCTCAACGCCCTTGTGTTGAACGGCCTCACTTGTTATCTTTGGGGGAAACTCGCTTTTGAGAGGAGGTACATGAATGCGGCCTTCTGGTTTCTTTCGTTGTTCTGGCGTTATTACAGAGGAAATAGATTCCGGGTAGAGAAGCTCGTCGAGGCAAGAAACTTCGAGTTGCAGCGGGCGCTTGCGGTAAAGGTCTTGGATGCGCTCGCCCAAGGAGGTGAAGAAGATGAATAAAGTGGGGATAGGCGCTTTGGCCATGTTCCTGGGCCTGACGCTGTATACGGGAGTCTCGTGTAAGCAGAACCGTACCATCTCCAAGCCCGAAGAAGAAGGGATCGTAACCCTTCCGGAACCCCGATACTCCGGGACCCTCAGCGTTGAGGAGGCTATATTCAGGAGGAAGTCCACGAGGTACTACAAAGACGAACCTTTGACCCTCCAAGAAGTATCCCAGCTTCTCTGGGCCGCCGGCGGTAAGACTGTAGACGGGGTCACCGGCGCCACCAGAGCTTACCCCTCGGCTGGGGGCATATATCCCTTAGAGATCTACCTTGTGGCTGGGGATGTGGAGGACCTGGAGGCAGGGGTTTACCGTTATCTCTGGAGGGAGCATGCCCTTCGTATGGTGAGAGGGGGAGATCTACGTCAAAGTCTGATGGGGGCGGCTCTGAGACAGGGAGCTATAGGCAATGCACCGGTAAGTTTAGTCTTTATTGCAATCTACGAGCGAACTATGAGAAAATACGGCGAGCGGGGTAGGGTTCGTTACGTCCATATCGACATGGGGGGCGCTGGCCAAAACGTCTACCTTCAAGCGGAAGCTTTGGATCTGGGGACCGTGGCGATCGGCGCTTTCTACGACGGGGCGGTCAAAGAAGTCCTTGGAATAGAGGACGGGGAACCACTTTGCATAATGCCGATCGGGAGGAATAAGTATACATCCCCTCAAATAAATTCTGTATACGTGGTGAACCATTAACATGCACAATGAAGAGTAAGGAGGGGATATGGGGATAGGGTTCACCCAGGAGCGACTTTCGGACGAGCATCTGGCCCGCATCAGGGAACTCGCAAGGCTCGCAAGGGGCGACATCCTGAAGATGACAACGCTCGCAGGTAGCGGACATCCCGGTGGGTCCATGTCTTCCATAGACATCTACCTGGTATTGTACTCCTGCGCAAATGTGGACCCAAAGAACCTGGAGGACCCGGACAGGGACAGGATCGTCGTCAGCCACGGGCACACGTCGCCGGGGGTGTATGCGGCCTTGGGGAGGCTGGGGTTCTTCGACATTGACCAAGCAGTAGCCACGTTTCGCAAGACCGAAAGTATCTTCGAGGGACACGTGGAGCGCCATGTGCCTGGGGTGGAGTGGAGCACTGGAAACTTGGGACAGGGGCTGGCGGCGGGGTGCGGATTTGCCTTAGCAGCAAAGCTCACCGGGAAGTCCTATCACACCTTCGTGGCCATGAGCGATGCGGAGCAGGCCAAGGGGATGGTAGCCGAGGCCCGGAGGTTCGCCAAAAAATACGGGCTCACGGACCTGACTGTCATCGTAGACTACAACCACGCCCAGATAGACGGCCGACTGGAAGAAGTGATGCCCCAGAACATAAAGGGCGGGTACCGGGCAGACGGTTGGAAGGTGTTAGAGGCAGACGGGCACGACTTCCAGTCCATCTACCAAGCACTCAGGGAGGCAGTCCACACCGAGGATGCTCCGGTAGTCATTCTGGCCGAGACGGTGATGGGCAAGGGGGTATCTTTTATGGAGGGGAACGTGGCCTTCCACGGAAAGGCTCTCAGCCTGGAGCAGTACAGGAGGGCTATGGAGGAGCTGGGACTCGAGGACGACCTGGAGGTATACAGGAAGATGAGGGAGGAGTTCAGGCCCTCCGAACCTGCCAAGCCCGGCTTTCCACAGCCCGCCGTGGATCCAGGGGAGTCCCGTACTTACGGCCCGGAGGTCCAGACCGATAACAGGACTGCCTTCGGCCGCGCGCTCGTGGACATAGCGAACCGGAACCCGGACCTTCCCATGGCCGCCTTGGACTGCGACCTGGCTCCTTCCGTCAAGACCGACCAGCTCTGGAGGGAACATCCCCACAGGTTCTTCGAGGCGGGGGTCCAGGAGCACAGCACGGCCATAATCGCCGGAACCCTTTCGGTAGGAGGAGTGTTGACCTTCTTTGCGGACTTCGGGGTGTTCGGGGTGGACGAGACCTTCAACCAGCACAGACTCAGCGACATAAACGGGACGAACTTGAAACTCGTGTGCACCCATCTGGGGCTGGACGTGGGGGAGGATGGCAAGACCCACCAGTGCACGGATTACCTCGGCGTGTTGCGCAATCTTTTCGGATTTAAGATTATCATCCCGGCCGACCCAAACCAGACGGACAGAGCCATCCGCTACGCGGCCAGAACTTCAGGGAACTTCTTCGTCGGGATGGGCAGGTCGAAGGTGCCGGTCATCTTGGACGAGGAAGGGGAGCCCCTGTTCGGGGAGGGGTACGAGTTCGAGTACGGGAGGGTAAATGTGGTGCGGGAGGGCGAGGATGGTGCGGTGTTCGCCATGGGGCCGATGGTGCACAGGGCGGTTCGGGCCTGGGAGATGCTTAAAGGACAGGGAGTGAAGGTGCGGGTGTTGAATGTGCCCTGTCCCACCGACCCGGACAGGGAGGCCGTGCGCCGAGCTGCGGAGACCGGGCTGGTGGTTACCTATGAGGACCACCATATAGACACCGGCTTAGGGAGCAGCGTGGCCTTAGTCTTAGCCGAGGAGGGGCTCTCTCCCAAGTTCGTGCGCATGGGGATACGGACCTACGGGGGGTCTGGCAAGCCGGACGAGCTCTTCGCCTCCCAGGGACTTTCCCCCGAGGACCTGGTACGCACCGTGATAGGGGCCCTTGGGAGGGAATGAAGCTCGATACTGCTCGACCTTTAACCCCCTTGACAGAGCTTCTTTCCTCTTGTATATTTGAAGCGAGGTAAGGTGCGCCCATAGCTCAATTCGGTAGAGCAGCGGACTCTTAATCCGTTGG
>DTXA01000405.1 GCA_012962735.1 Candidatus Latescibacterota bacterium | reverse complement strand
TTAGTAGGACATACTAAAGATAAGAATTTCCTCACCATTTGTCAAGGAAAAATCCGCTTGCGCTTCGCCCGGAAAATCCATATCTTTGCGATCAGTTGACCGAACCCAATACCGATGTGGAGACATGCCGGCGAAGTCCCTGCTTGCGCTCGGTCTTTCCCTCGTCCTCACAGCCCAGGCCAAAAAACCCGTGGTGAGTAAAGCCGTCTTAGAGAACGGCCTGGTGGTGCTCACCAGATCCTCCAAGGCCAACGACATAGTGGCGGTGGAGGTGCTTCTGAGGATGGGACCCCTCTACGAACGGGACGAGGAGGCCGGGCTTTCGGATCTGACCCAACGCCTGCTGCTCAAGGGGACGGAGTCCCGGACCGCCGAGGAACTGGCCGAGGAGATAGAGTCCTCAGGGGCCAAGCTCTCCTCCGGGGCATCCCGGGAGTACGGGTACCTCTCCCTCCTGACCACCGAGGACCGGTGGCGGGAGGCCCTAGACCTGCTCTTCGACGTGATGCTCCACCCCACCTTCCCCGAGCGAGAAGTCGAACAGGAAAAACAGATGGCCCTGAGAAGGATCAAGGCCAGAAGGGACCGGCTCCTCACCAGGGCTGTGGACCTCCTCAGGGAGGCCTTCTACCGTCCCCATCCCCACCACAAGCCGACGTAGGGGTATCCGGAGACGGTGTCGGGGTTCTCGAGGGGTCAGGTGGTTGACTGGTACAGGAAGTTCCACGTCCCCAACAACATGGTCTTAGCCGCCGTGGGGAACTTCCCCGAGGGAGAGTTCTCGGAGATGGTTCGGGAGACCCTGGGCTCCCTCCCCCAAGGCCCCCTCCCCGACCCGGCGGCCGGGGAGCCCCCGGTCAGGGCAGAGCCTGAGGAGGCCTTCGAACGCAGGGAGAGCCAGGCCGTGTGGGTGGCCCTGGGATATCCGGCACCCCCCCTCACCGACCGGGGATACGCCGCTATGGAGGTGTTAGACGCCATTTTGGGGGGTTCTATGGACTCCAGGCTGTTCGTCTCGGTGCGGGACACACGGGGGCTGGCCTACCAGGTGGGCTCCAGTTACATAGCCATGGGGAGCCCAAGTCTCTTCTTAGTGTACCTGGGTACCCGGCCTGAGCAGTTCGAAGAGGCCAAGGCCGTGGCCTTAGGGGAGGTGGAGAGGATGGCGGAGGAGCCGGTCTTGGAGGAGGAGTTGAGGGCGGCTAAGACCTTCCTCAAGGGCACGTTCCTCATGTCCCAGGAGCGCAACATAGACCAGGCCGCCCTCCTGGCGCGGTTCGAGTTGATGGGGCTGGGGTACGGGTTCGTGGAGGAGTACCCCGAACTCATAGAGGCGGTGACACGTGAGGAAGTGCAGCGAGCTGCCCGTGAGTACCTCGCCGGGCCGTATGTGCTCGGAGCTGTGGTGCCGGAGGGGGAATGAGCTGGAACGTGTGGGTGGTGTTGGGGGTATCGGCCCTTTTCGGATCGGCACGATGGCGGGTGGGCTACTTTTGGCCTGGGGGTACAGGCCGGCCTTCTGGTCATCCGCCGGCTGAACCTGGGACATCTCCGCCTTCCGCCCCCACTCTGGCTCATAACGGCCTCCGGTTTCCTGACGGCCCACCGGATCTCCCTCGGCCTGCCTATGCTCTTCGTGGGCCAGTTCGTCCGAAGGGCCTCGAGGTCCCTGTACGTGGCCTTTATGGGGTACGAGGGACTGGCCCTGATGGCATCCGCCCTCATCCCCAACTTCACCTGGGCCACGGCCGTATGGCTCACCCACGACCTGGTCGGGGCTGCGGTGTGGCTGCCCATCCAGAAGACCTGGATGCAGCAGTTCGCAAAGCCTGTCGTTCTTCCTGAGCGGACTGGTGGTCTTGGTGGCACCCCTTCCAGTCCTGGGCTTGAGGATCGAAAAGCAGGCCCATCTTGGGCATCAGAAGCAACTTTAAAGCTAAGGGAGGGCATATGCGAGGCGTCCTTTGTGTATTGTTGTGGATGGCCCTTTCGGACTCCGGCGGGGACGTGGACCTGACTGAAGTCACCCGTTACAATGACTTAGGGGTGGCCCATATGGAACAGCACAACTTTGCGGCCGCGGCCCGGGAGTTCCGGAGGGTGATAGAACTGTACCCGGACTATGCGATCGGCCACTTCAATTTGGGGATAGCATATATGCAGATGTGCGAGTACGAGGAGGCCATACGGGAACTCCGGCGGGCTCTGGCGTTGGACCCCAAGAACCCTTATGCCCACTATACCTTGGGGTTGATCCATAAGGTCAAGGGGGAATATCAAGAGGCCAAAAGGGAGCTGGAGGCAGTGCTGAAGATGGACCCCGAGGACCCCTATGTGTGGCACAACCTGGGCATCGTGCTCTCCAAGCTCGGTGACCACGAGGGGGCCATAAAGGCGTACAAGCAGGTGCTGAGGCTGGACCCGAACAATATCTCGGCACACTACAACCTCGCTATAGAGCTGAAGAGAGTTGGCAGGGCCGAGGAGAGCCGGAGGCATATGGAGGAGTTCCGCAGGCTCAAGGTCCTAGGGCTCAATCCAACAGCCGGGGTGAGGTACCTGGAACAGGGTAAGTACGCAGAGGCCATCCCAGACCCATCCCTCCTTAAGCCACCCCCAGACGAGAGGCTCCCCGTGCGGTTCGTAGATGTCACCGGGGAGGTGAGGTTGCCCTCCTATCCCGTCCCTCCCGAGGTCCCGGAGGAGGTCCCCGTGGAAGCTACAAAGGAGTGGACGGTGGAACACTTAGTGGTCCCATCTGGAGGCAACGCGGCCTGGGGGGACTACGACAACGACGGGGACCTGGACCTGTACATCGTGCGGTGCGACCCAGAGGCATCTGCCAACGTACTCCTGCGCAACGACGGGGGCAGGTTCGCAGATGTGACCGAGGAGGCGGGCGTCGGAGACCGAGGCCTGGGCATGGACGCGGCCTGGGGGGACTACGACAACGACGGGGACCTGGACCTGTACGTGGCCAACTTCGGTCCGAACGTGCTCTACCGCAACGAGGGCGACGGGACATTTACGGATGTGACTCAGGAGGCCGGGGTTGGCGACCCCCGCTGGAGCATGTCCTGTGCATTTTCGGACGTGGACCACGATGGGGACCTCGACATCTTCGTGGTCAACTACGTGGACATAAAGGCCCGGGGAGGCCCCAGGTTTCCTATAGACTTCCTTGGGGAAAGGAACACTCTATACCGCAATAACTTCAACGGAACCTTCACCGACGCCACCGAAGGGGCCAAAGCCGCCGACGCTCGCAGGAGCCGGGCGGTGGTCTTCACGGATTACGACAACGACCGGGACGTGGACTTCTTCGTGGCCAACGACGGAGCCCCGGACTGCCTTTACAGCAACAACAGAGACGGGACCTTCACAGACAGGGCCGTGGAGGCGGGGGTGGCGTCCCCCGGCAGGGGATTCTCCTTGGCCATCGGAGACTACGACAGGGACAGATTTATGGACGTGGTGGCGGGAAGCTCTGGCGAGCCCCCGGTCCTATATCGGTACCGGGGCGACGGGAAGTACGAGCCCCTTTCCCTCCCGTGGCCCGAGGGGTTCCGGGGGTCCGGTGTCGTGGCCACCATGGACTACGACAACGACGAGGACCTCGATATCCTGGCGGTCTCCTCGGAGGGTAGGCCGGTGCTCCTGCGCAACCGGATGGGGGAGGGGTTCGAGGTGGTCGAGGATGCCTTTCCCAAGGTCCGCATCCCCGGCGTCCGCAAGGTCTTAGTCGGTGACTGGGACTTAGACGGGGACCCCGACGTCACATTCGTCTCCTATGGGGGCGGGGTGAAGCTCTTCCGCAACGACGGAGGCGAACGCAACAGTTGGCTCAGGGTCCGCCTGGCCGGCCGGGGGAGCAACCGTCAGGGTATAGGTAGCAAAGTGGAGGTCAAAACCGGGGCGCTTTGGCAGAAGAGAGAGGTCAGGGGGGATTCCTGGAGCGCCGGGGGCGTGCTGACGTTCGGCCTGGGTGGACAGACGAGGGCGGACCTGATGCGCATCCTGTGGCCGGGAGGGGTGCGGCAGACCGAGTTGGAGGTCCCCGCCCGCAGGGACACTGTCCTCGTCGAGGTGGACCGCAAGGGCACCTCCTGCCCGATGTTGTACGTGCACGATGGGGAGAAGGTGCAGTACGTCACCGACTTCTTGGGAGCGGCGGACAGCGGGTACCTCATAGAACCTGGCATATACGCCCAGCCCGATCCCGACGAATACGTCCCCATCCCCAAGGGCCTCCTCAGGTCTGTGGGAGGCATATACGACCTGAGGCTCACAGACCAGCTCGAGGAGGTGATCTTCCTGGACCAGGTGAGACTCTTGGCTGTGGACCATCCCCCCGGATGGGAGGTGTACCCGAACGAACGTTTCCTCAGCTCTCCCCCCTACCCGGAGTTCCGCCTATACTTCGTGCGAAACCCGCTCCCGCCGAGGCACGTCTGGGACTATAGGGGGAGGGAGGTCACGGAGCTGGTGCGGTTCAGGGACAGGCGGTACCCTGAGGTGCCCCTGGACCGCTTCCAGGGGTACGCCCGGGTCCACACCCTGACCCTGGACCTGGGGGACCTGTCGGGGGCCGGGCGTATACTGCTCGTGGCCTACGGTTGGTTGGAGTATATGCCCTCCACAGCCAACGTGGCCGCTTGGCAGGCCGGGGTGCGGGCGATGCCCCCTCGACTGGAGGTGCCCGACGGAAGGGGAGGGTGGACCGTGGTGACCAAGGATATGGGAGCACCGGCAGGGGAGCCCAAGCCCATGGTGTTAAACCTCACCGGGAAGTTCCCGGCCAGGGACTACCGCCTCCGCATTACCACCAACTACCAGGTTTACTGGGACCAGATACTTATAGACACCACCTCGTCCGAGCCCCCCCACCGGCTCCTCGAGCTACCCCTGAGGAAGGCCGAGCTTCGCTGGCTCGGGTACCCTTACAACTACTCCCCGGACGGTAGGAAGCCCGAGGTGTACGACTACCATCGCGCCCTCCTTGTCCCCAGGTACAACTGGCGGGACATAACTGGATATTATACCAAGTACGGGGACGTGCGGGAGCTTTTAGCCGATGTCGACGACAAGTTCGTGGTTATGCGCCATGGAGACGAGGTGGCCTTGGAGTTTGCGGCCCCTCTCCTGCCGGAGGGGTGGGAGAGGAGCTTCATATTCTACGCAGACGGGTTCGGAAAGAGCACGGACCTGTGGTCCGCGTACACCGCCACTGTGGACCCCCTGCCGTTCCATGGGATGAGCGGGTACCCATACGGCGAGGACGAATCCTACCCCAACGACCCAGAGCACCAGGAATACTTAGAACGGTACAACACCCGGCTTATCGTATGGGAAAGGGAATAACCTCAGAGGAGCTCTGGAGGCCCGGCGATCGGGTGGTGGTGTTGGGGATCGGGAACGAGCTTAGAGGGGACGATGGCCTGGGCCTGGCCTTGGCCAGGAGGCTTAAGGGGAAGCTCACCTTTCCGGTTTTGGAGGGGGGAAGCGCTCCCGAGAACATGCTGGGTAGGGTCCGGACCATGAGGCCGGACGTTGTAGTGGTCGTGGATGCGGTGGACTTCGGAGGTGAGCCGGGGGAGGTGCGGACGATAGGGTTGGATGAAGTGGGGCCATGGGGGTTCTCCACCCACGGCCCATCCATCGGACCATTCTTAGACTTCCTGCGGGAGGAGGGGATAAGGACTGTGGTGCTCGGGGTCCAGCCGGAGGACACCAACCTCGGCCGGGGCCTCAGCCGCCCGGTGCTGGAGGCCATCCTGAGGCTGGAGGAACTGCTCCTCAGTCGGTCACGGATATTTTGACATCTGGCCTTGTTGTAGGGGCATCAGGTTGGTCCAAAAAGCCTGAGGGCGTTCTCCCGGAGGACCGCCTGTTTCTCCCCCTCGCTCAGATCTTCGTTCTCGACCACCTTCAGAAGCGCCGGATAGGGATACTGGATGAGCATAGCGCTCCCGAAGAGGATGTTTCCGGCCGGGAAGGCCTCCTTCAGATCGGAAGCCCAGGACATTGGCCCCTGTATCCCCGAGACCTCCACGAACAGGTTGCCCGGGTCCTTCGCCGAATCCGCCACGGCCAGGGCCTCGTGGAGCCGTACGAGGGAGAGCACCACCTTCGCTCCCGGGACGGCGTCCAAAGCCCTTGCCACCGACTTCGAGTCCACCGGGGGTACGAAGGAGGCCGGGGGATGGGAGCGTTCATCCCTTATGCGGAAGGTGATAAAGACCGGGAGTCCGGCGTCGGCGCAGGCTTCCAGAAGTCTAATCCCCTCAGGGTCATCGGGGGAAAATCCATGGTAGCTCGGGAACGCACGCACACCTGCACACCCCATATCCCGGCTCTCCTTCAGGTCCTCCCTCCAGCCCGGGAACGCCGGGTTGACACATGCCAACACGCGCAGCCATCCCCCCGCTCCCCGCAGCAGGCGGAGGTTCTCGGGCCAGAGGTCCTTGTAAAAGGCGCACCGCACGGAAGAAACGAAAGCCCTCTCCACCCCCAGGGCCTCCATCTCCTTCCGAAGGTCCTCCAGGTGCGTGCCCGGGAGTGGATAGAAGGGCCACTCTCCCACGAACGTCCCCACGTCCCACACCCGGTCTAACTTCATAACCCCAGAACCCCCGCGACGCTCGATCATCCCCCGAGTCCCATCGTCGTGAAGGGGCAAATATTGTCGGTGAGCCGGAATCGGTAGAGGGCGCCGATATGGAGGAGCAACACGGCCGCGGTCCCTCCCCCGTCCGGGAGGGAAGCTCACCTCAAGGCAGTCCTAAGAGCCTCATCATATTCCGCAAGAGGACCTTTTCCTTCGCCTCCCGGCCTATCCGGGCCCCCAACACCTTCCCCAGGGCCACGTACCAATCCACCCCTGGGGAGTCCGAGCCGAAAACCACCCGGTCCTCACCGACGGCAGCCACGACAGCCTCCACGCTCCCGGCCTCCACCAGCGACCCCCCCGTGTCCACGAACACGTTCTCCAGGCCCCTGACCGCCTTGACCCCCCGCTCCCAGTCCCCTCCCAGGTGCGCCATAACTATGGGCACCTCCGGGAACCTCCGAGCCAGGGCCGCCACGTCCTCCGGCCTGGACTCCCCGGGGAGGTTGCCGGTAGCCTTGTGCCAGGCGTGTGCCAAAATCGGCACGCCCAGCTCCCTTATCCTCTCAACCACCGGGTCTACAGCCGGGTCGGAGTAGGGCACTCCTACCCAGAACTTTACCCCACACATCCCTCCATCCCGCACGCACCTGTCCAGTTCATCCAGCGAGGCCTCCACATACCGGGGGTTCACGTAGCAGAATCCCATCAGCAGGTCCGGATGGGCCGCCATCTCCCTGAGGAGGGCGTCGTTTGCATCCACGAAGTGCTTCGGAGGAGGGTCATAGGTCCACCGGGCTCCGAGGGAGGAACAACATAAAACGGCCCTATGTCTCTGGGCCGCGGAGATCAACCGGGGCTCCAAAACCTGCCCTCCTGGGGTGAGGTGGACGTGGCAGTCCACGACCTCCGGGGCTATCTGGCTCATCTATCCCGAACTATAGCCCCAAAAAGTTCTTCGCTTCGCTCAGATACTTCTTGGGGGCCCCTAACGATCATTTCTTG
>DTXA01000404.1 GCA_012962735.1 Candidatus Latescibacterota bacterium | reverse complement strand
TCTACCAAGTTCCTCAGAAACCACATAGCCACCCCGACCCCCACGAGCACCATGACTACGGTGAAGGCCCTTCCCGCGTCCGAAAGTGGCTTCACCTCCCCGAAGCCGACGGTAGTGAGGGTTATGACGGTCATATAGAGGGAGTCGAACCAATCCAACTCCTCTATCAGGTGGTATCCCAACAGGCCTACCACAAGGAGGGCTACGAGGGATATCAGGGAAAGCTGGAACTGTCGGATTAAGCTCATCTCCGTCCCCTTACCTCAGGAGGCACATCTCCCTTAAACCTCGGCGGATCGAGGGGTACCTGGCCACACCCACGGACTATACTGGCCCCGTCCTCAGAGAGCACGAACCTGACGAACCTGAGGGCGAGCTCGGGATTGGGAGGGTCCTTCGGGATAGTTATTGCGTAGGCTATGGGTCTTCCCCGCTTCACTATGCGTTCCCCGGGCCTTCTACCTTCAAGTTCTACGGAGGCCCTGCGGTACAGGTCCTCGGACGATGGGTCACCGAGGTTTACCTGGGGTGGGAGCTTGACGAACCTGAGCTTGTGCTGGAGCGCTACCGAGAGGTACAGGAACGCATAGTCCAGGTCCCTGGTCTCGAGGAGCGGCAGGAGCGCCTCGCTGTTGGGCCGGATGTGCTCGGGGGGACAGGCATGGAAGAGCCTGTCGGCGAGCCCCGGAACGTCGTAGTAGATCTCCGCAAGCTGCCAGACCATGAGCGTCCTGTACCCGCAGGGGTCTACCTCCTCGTTACCCCTCCCGAACGAAACCCCTGGCCTCAGCAGGACCTCGTACCAGTTGTCCGGTCCTATCTCGTCCCCGAACTTGGCCTTGGGGCTTAATGCTATGACCATTTCGTTCGTGGCGAAGAGGGCGTACCACCGGGCGTGCTCAGGCATCATCAGGTCCTCTATCACTGTGTAGTCGCTCACGGCGATTACATCCGCCCTTCTCCCGAACTGGACGACCTTTCGAGCTGCGAGCCTGCTTCCAGAGGCCTCGCGCACGACCCTCACCCCCGTCCTCCGGCCGAACTCCTCCCCCAGCCTCTTGAAGGGGATGGAGAGACTGCCCGCATGGAATACCACGAGCCCCTCGTTTCCCCCGCATCCGGCGAGTAGCCCGACTGCTACCGTTAGGACAAATCTGTCCATACGCAT
>DTXA01000403.1 GCA_012962735.1 Candidatus Latescibacterota bacterium | reverse complement strand
TACAAGGGCGTACTGAGGATCGGCCCCCATAGCCGCAAGGTCGGAGAGGTTGCTCTCCATCGCCTTCCAGCCCACCTGACTGGGGGAGAAGTACTCCAGAGAGAAATGGTCTCCCTCCACCAGAAGGTCGGTGGTGAAAACCAAAAGCCTCCCATCGCCTCGCACGACGGCAGCGTCGTCCCCGATGCCCACCAAGACCCTCGGGTTCCTCTTGGGCCGGCGTAACCGCTCTATAAGGGCGAACTCTCCTCCCAGCTCACCTATGCGCATCATGGGATATAAATAGAGCCCCAAAAAGTTCTTCTTGGGGGCCCAGGATATTATGGCGAAACAGCCTTTCGGGAAACGCTATGCAGCCTCTGGTTTCCTCATGAGCTTGAGCACGCAGTACTCCCCGCACATCGTGCATTCTTCGTCTACAGGAGCATCGCTCTCCTGACGGTATCTGCGGGCCTTCTGAGGGTCCAGGGCCAGATGGAACATACCTTCCCAGTCCAGGGCTCTGCGCCTTTGGGCCATCTTCAGGTCACGTTCCTTTGCTTTGGCCAGGCCCTTTGCGAGGTCCGCTGCGTGGGCCGCTATGACGGATGCGACCACTCCCTCCCTTACGTCCTCCACCGTGGGAAGGCGGAGGTGTTCGGCGGGGGTGACGTAGCACAGAAAGTCCGCGCCATAATAGGCCGCCAACGCCCCTCCTATGGCCCCAGTGATGTGGTCGTACCCCGGGGCAACATCGGTGACTATGGGCCCTAGCACGTAAAACGGCGCTCTACGACACCATTCCTTCTGGAGGCGGATGTTGCGCTCTATCTGGTCCATCGGGATGTGTCCCGGCCCCTCCACCATAACCTGCACTCCAGCTTCCCTGGCCCTCAGCACGAGCTCACCGAGGGTCCTGAGTTCTACGAGCTGGGCTTCGTCGGTGGCGTCCTCTATACATCCCGGCCTCAGCGCATCCCCGAGGCTCAGGGTCATATCGTGCTCCCTGGCTATGGCCAATAGCTCGTCGAAGCCCTCGTACAGGGGGTTCTCCCTCCCAGTGATACACATCCACCGGTACAGGAACCCCCCTCCCCTGGACACGATCCCTTCGACCCGCCTGCGCGCTAAGGGCATAGCCTTGCGGGTGATCCCGCAGTGGACTGTGATGAAGTCCACCCCCTGCTCTCCGTGACGCTCTATAGTGCGGAAGAGGTCCTCCGCCTTCATCCGTTCCACTCCGAGCTCCACCACCGTCTGGTAGATGGGCACGGTGCCCAGGGGGACGGGGCTCGCCTCTAAAAGGGCCAGCCGGATCTCGTCCAGGTCCCCACCGATGCTCAGGTCCATCACGGTGTCGGCACCAGCGTCCACGGCGACCCTGAGCTTCTCTATTTCTTCGTCTAAGTTTATATGTTTCGGGGAGGTGCCCAGGTTGACGTTCACCTTGACTCTCAGGCCCTCTCCTATCCCCACAGTCCTGGCGCCTTTATGTTTCTGGTTGTGGGGGACCACCACCCGGCCCTCGGCCACGGCCCTTCTGAGGGCCTCGAGGTCTATACCCTCCTCCTCGGACACCATCCGCATCTGTTCTGTGGTCTCTCCCCTACGGGCGTATTCCAACTGGGTCATCTCCCCTCACCTCTACTTGATGTAAAAAAGCCCTTATCTTTTCCCCGACCCTCTCCCCAACTACAGCCGATATTGCACAGACCGCGTCCGCACCAGCTTCCATAGCGGCTCTCGCCCTTTCCGGGGTGATCCCCCCTATGGCCACTATGGGGAGATGGACCGCCCTACGGACGGCCCTCAACCCCTGCAGACCTATTGGAGGTCCGGCGTCCGGCTTGGTGGAAGTGGGAAATATAGGGCCAACTCCCAAGTAGTCGGCCCCAGCCTCCTGAGCCTTCAGGGCCTCCTCTACACCCCTCACGGAGACGCCGACCAGCTTCCCAGCCCCTAAGAGCATCCGGGCTATCTCGGTAGGCATATCGTCCGGCCCTAAGTGCACGCCGTCCGCCCCGACTGCCAATGCTATGTCCACCCTGTCGTCCACGACGAGAGCGGCCCCGAAATTTCCGCAGAGCTCGAGGAGCTCTGCGGCTTCCTCGAGTTGTCGCCTCAGGGGGAGCTCCTTCTCTCTATACTGCACGATCCTCACCCCTGCCTCGAGGGCCTCCCTTACGTCCTGTAATATGCCGTTTCGGGAGCCCGGCCTGTAGGTGATGAAGTAGAAACGAGATGGGAACTCGAACCGCATTTCTATCCTCCACCAGGGGCCCTCAAAAAGTGTCCGAGCGAAGAACTTCTTGGGGCTAATTATGCCACCTTATGCCTCTTACGTCTGCGCTTTCCTTCTTCCCTGTAGTAGTAATAGTAGTAGT
>DTXA01000402.1 GCA_012962735.1 Candidatus Latescibacterota bacterium | reverse complement strand
GTCGCAAGGCTAAAACTCAAAGGAATTGACGGGGACCCGCACAAGCGGTGGAGCATGTGGTTTAATTCGATGATACGCGAGGAACCTTACGGCTTCCTCTATGTCCTTGGCCGGGTCCTCCCCCACCTCCCTCTCTATCGTGAGGAACCCATCGTATCCTATATCCTTCAGCGCCCTGAGCCATCGGTCGAAGTCCACCTGCCCCCGGCCCAGGGGCACCTCCTGGAAGTACTCCCCCAGCCTGAAGTCCTCTATCCCCCCTTCGGCGAAATGATCGTAGATCAGCTTGGGGTCGGTCTTCCGGAGCATAATGCCGTCCTTAGCGTGCGTGTGCACGATGTAATCCTGCAGGATATAAGTCGCCTCCACGGGGTCGTCCCCGGTCACCATCACCAGATTCGCCGGGTCCAAGTTCACCCGGACCCCCTTGTGCTCTAAACCGTCTAAAAACCTCCTGAGCCGTCCGGTCGGCTCGGGCCCGGTCTCCACGGCGAAGGTGGCCCCAACCCTGTCCCCGTATGAGGCCAGCTCCTCGCATGCCGCCTTTATGCTCCTGTAGGCGGGGTCCGAGGTGTCCTCGGGGATGACCCCTATGTGGGTGGTCACGACTGAGGCCCCCAACTCCACGGCCAGGTCCATTATTTGTTTAGACTTGGCTATCCTCCACTCCAGCTCCTCCTCCCTGGCGAACCCATGTCCCCCCAGATCCCCGCACAGGGCTGATATCTCCAACCCGAGCGAGCGGATGAACTCCTTAAGCTCCCTCCGGGCAGAGAGCGAAAGGTTGTCCGGGTCCATCTCTCCGGCCACCGCGTAAATCTGCACTCCCTCCGCCCCCACCTCCTCGGCCCTCCTCAGCCCCTCCCTCAGCGGAAGGCGGAAGGAGTCCACTATGACACCGATTTTCATAGGTCCTCCCCTTATGCCACTCCTACCAGCTCGTAATCCCTGCTCCCCATTCCGATCCGCTCAGCGTGTTCCAACTGCACGGTCGGGTCTACCTGCGGGTACGCCCACTCCGAAAGGGACTTCCCGGTCTCCTGCTCCACAAGATCTAGTCCAGCCTGGTCTATGGCTACAGGGTCCTGGGAGGCCAGGACGCCGATGTCCGGAAACAGGGGCTTCCCCGGGTCGCCGAAGCAGTCGCACCCTTTGGTCACCGATGTCAAAAACAGGAAGTACCCCGCCTTCCCTTCCTTTCCCATTACCGCCCCCCAGGCATGTTCCACCATCCTCCTCTGAAGGACCTCGCTTCCCTGGTCCCAACTAAACGACACGGCTCCGAAACGGCACACTGCCAGACATTCCCCGCAGCTTATGCACTTCTCCTCAACTATAAAGGCGGCATTCCTCCGTACCTCTGCGGCTCCCACAGGACACCACCTTATGCAGGTCCCGCATCCCTTACACTTCTCAGAATCTACCCGTGGGGGCATCTTCGAGTGCTGGGCCAGCTTCCCCTTCCGGGAGGAAAAGCCCATACCGAGGTTCTTGAGAGTCCCCCCGAACCCCGTGAGCGGATGGCCTGTCAGGTGCGAGGCGGCGACTATGGCCTGCACATCCGCCAAGATGTCGGCCACCGCGACCTCTTTGTGGAGCTCCCCATCTATCTCCACCTCGACTTCGTTATGCCCCAAGAGCCCGTCGGCGACGATGAACGGAGCTCCTACGCCCTCCAGTGAGAAGCCGTGCTCCTCGGCGAGGGCGATATGGTCCACCGCATCGGAGCGCATCCCCTTGTATAAGGTATTGGTGTCCGTCAGGAAGGGTCTGCCGCCCCTCGCCTTCACCTTATCCACGATGGGCCGCACGTACCGGGCCGGGACGTGGGTTTTGTTCCCCCGCTCCCCGATGTGGACCTTGACCGCCACTATATCCTCCGGCTCCACGCACTCCCCGAGCCCGGCCGCATCGAACAACCTCCGGACTTTCCCCTCCACCGACTCCGGGCGGCCCTCCGGGGACATCCGAGCCAAGTAAACCACTGCCATATTCACCCTCCCGTCACCTGCCTCACCAACTGGGCGACCCTGCGTCCCCTCCTGCGGCACTCCTCGGCGGCCCGCCCGTCCGGAGCGCCGATCGAGACGGGGCCGTAGTGGTCCCCCTGGGGGTCGCCCTGGACCACCATCCCGTGGATAAGCAGAGCATCGAGGATGTCCAACACCGTAGTCTCGTTCCCCCCTCCGAGCTGGGCGGAAGATGCGAAGGCGGCCCCGACCTTGCCGTCCAGTTTCCTGTGGTACTTTACGCTCTCGTCCAGAAGCTTCTTGAGCTCTGCCGCCATCGTGCCGTAGTAGGTCGGGGACCCCATAACGATCCCGTCCGCCTCCAAGAGGTCCTCGGGCTTTGTGTCCTCGACCCGCTTCATCTCCACCTCCACCCCCTCCTCCTGTACACCTTCGGCGATGTACTGGGCCATCTTCTCGGTGTTACCTGTGCGGGAGTAGTACACGATGAGCACCTTAGGCATAGTCCCCTCCTGGCTTAGAGTTCTCCCCTTAAAACAGCTCCTCCGCTGCCAGACGCACCCCCATGGCCAGGTCCTCTATGTCCTCCTCTGAGAAGGCCTCGTTAAAGGGCAGCAGCACCATCCGGTTCAGTATGTCCTCGCACTTAGGGCAGAGCCCATCCTCGTAGCGAACCTGACGGACGCCGGGGTAGTCGAAGGGATGGGAGGACCTCCCGAAAGTGCGCTTATCCCTCAGCGCCTGGGACAGGAATATGGGCTTTCCGATATATCCGGCGTCGGCCGGCATGCCCTCCCGCCTCAGCACCTCTGCGAACTGTTCTGCGAAAACTCCGGTTTCCCGGTCCACGGTGAACCCATACTGCCAGTAAGAACATCTGTTCCCCTCCGCCACCGGCTGGGGTGTGATCCCCTCTATCTCCCCCAACCGTTCGTTCAACATCCCGGCCAACTCCCTCCTCCGCTCCACCACCCCCTTCAGCTTCCCCAATTGCGCCAACCCCACTGCCCCTTGAAGCTCCGTCATCCGGTAGTTAAGCCCTAAGAACGGGTACACCCGGGGGCCCTCCTTGGAGCGGTCCCAACCCTTGTCCGTGAACATCGCCCCCCGTTTGGCCAGCTCCGGATCGTCGGTAATGGTCATACCCCCGTCCCCGGTGGCTATGTGCTTGGAGCCCTGAAGGCTGAAACACCCAACGTGGCCGATGGTCCCGCATAGCTTCCCCTTATACTCCGCCAGATAGGCCTGAGCGCAGTCCTCTATCACCATCAGCTTATGCTTCTCGGCGACCTCCAAAAGCTCATCCATCCTCGCCGGGTTGCCGAACAGGTGCACCACGATTATGGCCCGGGTGCGCTCGGTGACGTTGGCCTCCACGCTCTCAGGGTCCAGGTTGTAATCATCACCCACATCTGCAAATACTGGGATGGCGTTCTGGTACAGTATCGGGGCCACTGTGCCCATATCGGTGATCGGGGAGGTTATGATCTCGTCCCCTGGGTCCGGGTTCACCATAGCTATGGCGGTGTGTATGGCCGCTGTCCCCGATGTAGACGCACAAGCGTACTTCGCGCCGAAGTATCGAGCGAAGGCCTCCTCGAACGCCCGCACCTTAAACCCCGTATATCTGAACAGGGTCTGGCCGCGAAGCGCTTCGGCCAGCTCCCAAAGTTCCTCCCCGCCGTAGAGCTTTCGGGAGGGGAATGGCTTCGTGCGCAGGGGATGTTCCCGTAACATAGCGCCTCCTATGAGATATATTCGCTTCGATGCTCTTTTGACTCCCCACAATATACAAACTCCAAGTGCAATGGGCAAGCCCGCAGCGAAACTCTAAGGGCATGGCAACGGCATATCTCCCCCTCGGCCGGCTCGATAAAAAAACATTTGCGAAAAGGCAATTTTTTTTATATAATTCCCCTTCAGGCCCAGGAGAGGACGATGCCGAAGCTGGCCATAGCGAGCGACCATGCTGGCTACACTCTGAAGGAACATCTGAAGCCCCTCTTGGAACAGCTGGGTTGGCAGTACGAGGACTTCGGGCCCTACAGCTCTGACCCCGTGGATTACCCGGACTTCGGGTTCCCCGTGGCGGAGGCAGTGGCCCGGGGGGAGTACGAGAGGGGGATACTTATCTGCGGCACCGGCATAGGCATGGCCTGTGTGGCCAACAAGGTCCGGGGGGTCAGGGCTGCCCTTTGTACCTCTCCTGAGCTTGCCGAGCTGAGCAGAAGGCACAACGACGCCAACGTGCTCACTATGGGGGGCCGGACGACCCCCTTTGCGCTTGCGGAGAGGATCG
>DTXA01000401.1 GCA_012962735.1 Candidatus Latescibacterota bacterium | reverse complement strand
TCGTGCGTGGCTGCCCTCTCGCTTAAATTGACGGAATCGGAAATCAAATGGTTGAACTTGGGTTTATAACTGTTGAGGAAGAGGCGAACATGAGGATCAAGCAATCCGTGTGTTGTCCTGTCCTGAAACCCGAGGACATGGACCTGGAGGATTTCTTCAGGGAGGTCTCAAGGATAGGCTACGCTGCCGTGGAGATCTGGTACAGGGGGGATGATTTCGAGGAGTTCGTGGAGCTTGCCCACAAAAATGGCCTTGCCGTAGCGAGCATGTGCGGCCACAGTTCGCTCTCGGATGGCCTGAACAAGCGCTCCAACCACGAGAGGATAGAGGAGGAGCTAAGGCAGTCCATAGATGTAGCGGCCCGCCACGGCATCCCTGGTCTCATATGCTTCAGCGGGAACGGGCAGCCCTATCAAAGCGAGATCGAGGCCATAAAGGCAGTAGCCGACGGCCTAAGCAGGATAGCACGGTATGCGAGAGGGTGGGGAGCCCGAGGGTTAAGCTTCTCTACGATATCTACCACATGCAGATAATGGAGGGGGACGTGATCCGGACTATCAGGGAGAACATCCGATGGATAGGCCACTTCCACACCGCTGGCAACCCTGGCCGAAACGAGATAGACCAATCCCAGGAGCTGAACTACTCGGCCATATGCAGGGCGATAGCCGAGACCGGCTACAAGCTTTACATCGGCCACGAATTCAGGCCCAAGAGCGATCCCATAGAGGCCCTCAGGAGGGCCTTCGAGATATGCGACCAGTGAAGTAGGAAGGATAGCCGGTCGGGACATGGAGCAGGGGTTTTTTGCGACCTATTCTCAGGCCGAGGTCCTTAGTTCCTAGGGCTAAAGGAGTCCATCCTCTAGGAAGTACCATCAGACCTTAGGGATAGGGTCGAGCTGAGATAGAAGGGTTCCTCTATGCAGTCCATATTTAATTCCAAGGACATCCAGCTCCTTCGCTTGAACACCAAAGCCGAAAGGTTCCTTTCCCTCAGGGAGGAGCTTCTGAGACATACGAGCAGAGCCACCGAGGAGGATCTGGAGGAAGAGAATCCGGCGTTTCACCAGGCCCGTCGTATCCTGCTTATGGCCCTCGTCTACTTAATCGAGGCCGATCGGAACTGCGGGGAGATGGCGAAGGATTTCGTCCTGGAGCTGGTCACCTTCAACTCCTTGGCCGATTGGATGCGACCCTTCCACAGGAAGCAGCATCCCACCATGCTCTCTGACCTCCACGTGGCAGAAATCTCGATAAATCTGGTCTTAGCGAGCGAGGCCCTGTCCGAGCTGCTCTCTGCTAGGGATAAGGAACTGATAGAGGCAGGACTGATGGAAAGGGCTGTCGAGCTGATTCTCACTGAGGTTGAGAGGAGCATCTGGTGGACCGAAGCCTATAACTGCAACTGGTGCAGCCTCATGTATTCAGCCTTGGGTTTGACCTCCCTCTACCTGAGGGAGGTGTCGGAGGTCAGCTTGGCTGAGGGAAGGATCAGGAAAGCCCTCTTGCGAACAGGCGAACCCTCCCTAAAATTCCATCCCTTCTGGAAAAGGGCTCT
>DTXA01000400.1 GCA_012962735.1 Candidatus Latescibacterota bacterium | reverse complement strand
AGATGGGGTGGTTCGGATACCTCCATCGCGATGAAAATTATCCTCAACTTTCAAGGGGAACCCTATTTCATCTGCCGCGCATGCAGCTTAACTGCCGGAAGCTGTTGGAGGAGATGTTGAGGCAGGATACAGCCGGTTAAAGGAGGAAAAAGGTGTGGGAACGTAAACTATCCGAACGGGCATTGGGGATGAAGGGCTCGGAGATAAGGAGGCTCTTTCGGCTTTCGATGCGGCCAGGGGTCATCTCCTTCGCCGGAGGGCTCCCCGACCCTGGCTCCTTCCCCAAGGAAGAAGCCTCCCACGTGCTCTCCCGGCTCCTGAGGGAGCGAGGGGAGGTGCTCCTCCAGTACGGTCCTGCCCGGGGGGACGAGAAGCTCGTAGAGGCCATCCGCGAGCGCATAAAGCGCAGGGGAATGGAGGTAGGACCGAGGGAGGTGCTGATCGTCAGCGGGGCCCAGCAGGGCCTTGACCTTTGCGCCAAGCTCTTCGTGAACCCGGGAGACGTGGTGCTCGTGGAGGCCCCTACCTTCATAGGAGCGCTGGGGGCATTCCGCAACTACCAGGCCCGGATGGTAGGGGTGCCGATGGAAGAGGATGGAGTGGATCTGGGGGCCTTGGAGGATACGGTCCGGGCCCTCGGGAGGGAAGGCATCCGCCCCAAGTTCTTCTACACCATACCCAACTTCCAAAATCCCACTGGGATCCTTACCTCGCAGGAGAAGCGCCGGGGGGTGTTGGAGCTTGCCCGGAAGTACGACTTTCTGATCGTAGAGGACGACGCTTATGGGGAGCTCGGCTTCGGGGCGGCCGAGGCCGATGTGCGCTCCATAAAGGCTCAGGACGAAGAGGGCAGGGTGCTGTACCTGGGAAGCTTCTCCAAGATAGTCTCCCCGGGGATAAGGCTCGGCTGGGTGGCCGGTCCGGAGCCCCTAATCGACCGCTTCGAGATGGCCAAGCAGATGCTGGACGTCTGCCCGAACCCCCTGATCCAGGCCATGGTGGTGGAGCTCTCCAAAGATGGGTTCTTAGACGGGCACGTGCGGAGGCTCTGGGAGATCTACCGTTCCCGGAGGGATGCCATGGTCTCGGCCCTGAGAGGGCATATGCCCGAGAGTGTTCGCTGGACCGAACCTTCGGGCGGATTCTACCTGTGGGTGACCCTTCCGGACGGCAGGGATGCCATCGACCTCTTTCACATGGCGGTGAAGCGCAAGGTGGCCTTCGTCATAGGCTCTGCCTTCTATCCTGACGAATCCGTGCGCAACGTTTTCAGGCTTTCCTTTTGCCACGAGCCCGAGGAGGTGATAGAGGAGGGCATCGAGAGGTTAGGGGAGGCGACCCAGGCCTTCCTGGCCCGCTAAGCAAAGTAAGGGCGCATGACCATACGCCTTAGAATATATTATATATGGAAGAGCGGGAACAGGTCGACATACGGACCCTATCGCCGCAGGAGTTCTGGGCGCAGCGGAGGCGCCTTGGGGACATCTACCGGAGAGCCTATCGTGGCCTTGAGATATATGCATATACCTTCCCCGGAGAGGTCCACTCTTACCTCCGATGGTTATACCGTGGGGACCCGGAGATGTTCCTGGTGGCGTATAACGGGGGGGAGCCCGTGGGCTTCCTTTCAGGCCACCGGTACTGGTACGACCGGCAGCTGGGCGAGGTGGGGAACATCCACGAGTTCGTGGTGGACCCGGAGTTCCATAGGAGGGGCATCGGAAGGGCCCTCCTCCGGGAGGCTATCAGGAGGTTCTCCCGGGACCACAGCTGGGTTATGCTCTGGGTGGGGGAAGGGAACAAGAGGGCACGGGCCTTCTACCGTAAGATGGGGTTCGAGGAGGTGGGGAGGGCGGGTATATGGATAAAGATGAGGAAACATATCTCCAAGGAATCACTTTAGAGAGGCCTTTCCTTCGGCCTGATATAAGCTGACATGAGATGTTAAGGGTTCCCAAAAAGTTCTTTGCTCAGATATTGTTGGGACTATAGACCTGGAGGGAAGATGCAACGGAGGGAGTTCATCAAGTTGAGCGCGGGGGTGGCCCTGGGCATGCTGCTCCCGCCGCCCCTGTGGGGGAAGGAGCCGGATGCGATAGTGGCCCGGGGCGACCCGGAGAAGGCCGTGCACGTGGCCGTGGAGGCCTTAGGGGGCATGGGGAGCGTGGTGAGACCAGGGGACACTGTGCTGGTCAAACCCAACATCTCCTTCGCCAGGCCCCCGGAATGGGCGGCCACCACCCATCCCCTCGTGATACGGGAGATGGTCAGGATGTGCCTCGAGGCTGGGGCCAGGAGGGTCTTAGTGGCCGACCACACCCTCCACAACCCCAAGAGGTGTGTGAGCCGCACAGGGCTGAAGGAGGCATTGGATGGGATCGAGGGGGTATCCATCCTGACGGCGAACGTCGAACGATTCTACCGTGAGGTACCTGTGCCCAGGGGAAAGGCCCTGCGAAGGGTGAAGCTCCTTAAGGCCCTTTTGGATGTGGACAAGGTGATCCACGTGCCTGTGGCTAAGTCCCACAGCGCTACTGGGGTAAGCTTGGGGATCAAGGGGATGTTGGGGCTGGTCTGGGATAGGGGCTTCTTCCACAGGGAGGTGGACCTCCACCAGGCCTTGGCTGACCTCGCCACGGTCGTGCGTGCGGACCTGACCATCGTGGACGCCTCCAGGGCCCTCTTGACCAAAGGACCTGGGGGTCCAGGGGAGGTTGCCCACTTGAAGGCCGTAGTTGCCAGCAGAGACGTGTTGGCCGCGGACGCCGTGGCCGTAGGGCTGGCCCCTTGGTGGGGTAAGGCCACTAAGTCCCAGGACATCGAACACCTCGTGGCGGCCCATCGCATGGGAATCGGGAACCTCTTCCCCGAGGTGAGGGAGGTGGGGACGTAAAAGGGAAGGTCAAAAACCTTCCCTGAAAGGTTTACGGCACAAGAAGGAGCTTCGCGAAGTTGTCAGCGTCTTTCCATGCGTCCAAGGGCCTCAGGGTGCAACCTATCGGGGGCTCGCCTTCTTCGTCCCTATCCTTGATGGTAATTTTCCATCCTATGACTTCGCCTTGCCTGAGTTGATGCGGCCTGCTCTCCTGTGGGGAATCTTCGAGCCAGTCCCATATCTTCATAGTGACTTCGTAGTATATGGCCTTTCCGTCGTATTTCGCCGCATATTGGGCATAAGGCGGCTTCAAAGACCAGGAAAGCTCCTTGGGCCCGAAAAGTCCGAAATAGGCATTCCCTTGGGGGGTAAGATAGAGGAAATATTGCTGGGCCTGGCGGCTGTCGTTCCTACCTCGATAGCTTCCTCCTGAGCAGTCCGCGTCCACGAATATTTCGAGCAAGTCATAGCGCCACATTTTGTCAGCTTTTTCAACCGGAAGTGTGAGGAGCCTGTCGTCTACCACCTTAACAGCATGGTAGAGCATGTTCGT
>DTXA01000399.1 GCA_012962735.1 Candidatus Latescibacterota bacterium | reverse complement strand
TGAAGGTCGCCCTGGCCAGATGAGGCAATCCAGCTCCGTATTCCCTGGGATAGCCATGCCCGTCGGCATATGGGGGATCATGCTTTGCCTCGACCACCCTGGTTGTGGACTTCTCTCCCCTGGGTTTTGCCCATAATAAAAGGAGTAGGGGGGACGATTGCCCTTGCCCGGTCGGTTGAACACCTCTCAGGGAGATCAATCCAGCACCGATCCCTCCTAGGGGGAAGGCTATTTGTTCCAGAGCTCGTCCTGTAAAGACCCGGCCTCGGTTGGGAACCCTTTCTTCTGAGGTTAGGGAAAGCATGGTTACCCTCTATTTAAGAGTGCATCCAGAAGGGCATTTAGCGGAGCTGTGGCCACGCAGCAGACCTTATCTGCTGCACCGTAGTAGACGAAGAGATCCCCATCGATGAGGACTACCCCCGTGGGGAAGACCACATTGGGGATGTCCCCTACCTTCTCGTAACCCTCCTCCGGTTCGAGGATGGGGTAGGGGAGGCGGGCGATGACACGATGGGGCTCTTCCAGAGCCAAAAGGACCACCCCCGCCCGATAAATGGAACGTTCATCCACTCCGTGGTAGATGAGAAGCCAGCCTTCATCTGTTTTAATTGGGGGGGGGCCGGCACCGATCTTCCTTGACTCCCAGGGATGCTCGGGTTTGAGTAGGAGCTTGTGGTCAGACCAGTGCAACAGATCGGAGGAGTAAGCTAACCAAATGCTGGGCTTCTCCGTCCCATACTCCGGGCCCACCCACTCAGTGGGACGATGGAGCAATAGATATCCCCCCTCAACCTTCTCCGGGAAGAGCACCCCGTCCCTATCATCCACATCAGGGGGGGTGATCATAGCCAGCCTCTCGAACTGACGCAGGTCCCAGGAGCAGAGCAGGCCTGTGTGAGAGGGGACATGAATTCGGGGAAGAAGGGGGTCCTTTCTCAGGTCCTTGATCCTCTTGGTGAAGTCGCCGTAATGAGAGGGAGGGTTGGGGAGAGCCGCATAGGTGATGAGGAACTCCTCATCGATCTTGACAATTCGGGGGTCCTCGCAGCCCCCTTTGTCGTAGTCGGCCCCTGGTTCAAATACCGGGTGTTCTAAAACCCTGTTGAAGTGGAAGCCATCTTCGCTTATAGCCAGTCCGAATCGGGGGGAATACTGCTCGTATTCGCCCACAGCTC
>DTXA01000398.1 GCA_012962735.1 Candidatus Latescibacterota bacterium | reverse complement strand
GTCAAATGAGCAACTCTAATCTTGCCAATAGGAGATTTGTAATTTGGTCGTGAAGCTGGAGCCTTAGGTATAGAAGAATTCTTAGAGGTTAAAACAGTTGGCGGCTGGAAGGAAGGGGCGGTGCTTCTGGTGGTCACGAACCCCGTGGATGTTTTGACGTACCTGGCAGTGAGGGAGTCCGGACTTCCGCCCGACAGGGTCCTCGGCCTCGGCACCATGTTGGATACCACGAGGTTCAGGTCGCTCCTGGCCGAACACTTCGGCGTGGACCCCACGCAGGTGGACGCCCTTATACTCGGGGAGCACGGGGATAGTATGGTTCCCATATGGTCCACCGCCACAGTGAACGGAGTCCCCCTGAGGAACCTCCCCGGTTACTCAGACGCGGCCATGCAGAAGATATTCGAGCGCACCAAGGGAAGCGGTGCGGAGGTTATAAGGCTTAAGGGAGGGGCAGGGTATGCCGTGGGGGTGGCGGTGAGGGAGGTCGTTCACAGCATCGCCACGGACAGGAAGGCGGTCCTTCCTGTCTCGTCCCTGCTCCAGGGGGCCTACGGCCTTAGACAAGTCTGTTTGAGCGTCCCGATCTTAGTCGGCCGCTCGGGCCTGGGAGGCCACATAGAGATGGAACTATGGCCCAAGGAGCTCTCCGGGCTCCAGCGCTCGGCCGAGGTGCTGAGGGAGACCATCGGCAAGGTTCTGTAACGGTATGCCGTAGAGAGTTGCTTGATTTAGACAGGTTTTTGGACTATATTCTCCGAGGTTCGAGGGAAAGTATATGGCGCTTCGTATTTACAATACTTTATCCCGAAGGAAGGAGGAGTTCAGGCCACTGTACGAGGGCTTCGTGGGGATATACGTGTGCGGTCCGACGGTATACGACCACCTCCACGTAGGCCATGCCAAGAGCTACATAAGCTTCGACGTGGTCGTTAGGTACCTGAGGCACCTCGGGTACAAGGTCCGTTATGTTCAGAACATAACGGACGTAGGACATCTGACGGACAACGCGGACCAAGGGGAGGACAAGATAGAAAAGAGGGCCGCAGCGGAGAGGCTCGAGCCTATGGAGCTCGTTGAGATATACATGAGGAGCTACTTCGAGGACATGGACGCCTTAGGAAACCTGAGGCCCAACATCTCCCCGAGGGCAAGCGGACATATACCCGAACAGATAGAGCTCGTGAAGGTGCTGCTGGACAGGGGGTATGCCTACGAGGTGGGCGGTTCGGTGTACTTTTCCGTGGAGAAGTTCGGAGGATACGGGAAGCTTTCCGGGAGGAGGTTCCAGGAGCAGTGGGAGGCGGTGAGGATAGCTCCCAACCCCGAGAAGCGCCATCCTGCGGACTTTGCCCTGTGGAAACGCGCGGAGCCCGGACATATACTGCGCTGGCCCAGCCCCTGGGGATGGGGATATCCGGGCTGGCATCTGGAGTGCTCCGCGATGTCCATGAAGTACCTGGGGGAGACCTTGGACATACACGGGGG
>DTXA01000397.1 GCA_012962735.1 Candidatus Latescibacterota bacterium | reverse complement strand
GTTGGTGGTGGGGCCGGAAGGGGGGCTTACAGAGGAGGAGGTGGCCCTGGCCCGAAGGACTGGTTTCCTCCCCTTCTCCTTAGGGCCCAGAAGGCTGCGCTCGGAGACGGCGGGAATCCTGGCCCTTGGACTTCTGCTGTACAGGTCGGAAATACCTAAAGTATGAGGAGCTGAGGCCCGATGCCGGGACAGAGGGCCGATGAACGTAAGGTGATGTCCTTCCTGGACCACCTGGAGGAGCTCAGGTGGCGGATATTGAAGTCGATAATTGCGTTGGTCTTGGCCAGTGGAGTAGGGGTGGCCTTCTCCGACCGGCTGATAGGGCTCCTCGTCCTACCCCTGCGACGATTGGACCCCCCACCCAAGCTCATCTTCCTCAAGCCGGTGGGGATGTTCGTCGTCCGGATAGAAGCCGCCCTTTTGGTTGGGGCCGTCCTGGCCTCGCCGGTGGTGCTGTATCAAGCCTGGCGGTTCATAGCTCCAGGGCTTTTAGAGCACGAGAGGAAGGCCTTCCCCTTGGCGGTGGTGACGGCCACGGGGTGTTTCCTGGCCGGAGTGGCGATGGCATATTGGGCGGTATTGCCCATAGCCCTGCGGTTTCTCGTGGGGTTGGGCACGGAGTACGTTCAGGCGCAGTTTGACATAGGACGGTACATCGGTTTTCTGCTCAGGTTGTGTTTAGGGTTCGGGCTTGTGTTCGAGCTTCCGGTGTTTTCCTACTTCCTCACCAAATTAGGGGTCCTCACGCCGGGATTTCTGCAGCGCAACCGGCGGTACGCTGTGGTCGGAGTGGTGGCCTTGGCCGCGCTGCTCACGCCGCCGGATGTGGCCTCCCAGTTGTTGATGGCCGGCCCCCTGTTGCTGCTATACGAGGTAAGCATATGGGTCTCCAAGCTGGCCGGGCGAGGACGTAAAGGGCTTGAAAGGGGGTAGCGATGGGGTCGTTCGGATTGGGCAGGGCCTTCCTGGAGGAGGAAGGGTTCTTCTGGTTGGGATGGGAGCTGCTACCCGGGGCTCAGGAATATGTACTGGAGGAAGACGAAGAAGGCCCTTGGGCGTGAGGAAGAAATTTCGGATTGTAACGATAGGCACGATCAACCGGGACACCATCTACACCCCCGATGGAACGGTAACCGAGAGCTACGGTGGCCTGCTGTATACGGTCCTGGCGCTGGCGAGCCTGTGCCCTAAGGCTACGGTATACCCGGTGTGCAACGTCGGGGAGGACGTATGGGAGGCTGTGACTTCCCTTTTATTTTCCATGCCCTCCATACAGGTGGATGGGGTACGGAAGGTCCGGGGGAAGAACAACCACATCAGGATTATTTACGACAGGGAGGGGAAAAAACAGGAGGTGTTAGAGGGAGGGGTGCCGCCGTTGGAGTGGGGCCAATTGAAGCCGTTTCTGGACGCGGAGGTGTTTTGTATCAACTTCATCTCGGGGTTTGAAATATCCCTAAGAGTGTTGAGAGAACTGCGTGGGAAGTCCACAGGGCTCTTCCTCATGGACTTCCACAGCCTGAGCCTCGGGCTCGCCCCTGACGGGAGGAGGTTCCCGAGGCGTCCGGAGGACTGGAGGGAATGGGTAGCCCTCACCGATGTGGTGCAGATGAACGAGTTGGAGGCAGAACTGTTGGCGGGGGAACCCATGGAAGGGAAAGGCCCCCTGCGGCGGTTCGGGGAGGAGGTCCTCGCTCTTGGGCCCCAGGCCCTCTGTGTGACCCTCGGGGCGAGGGGGTCCCTGCTGGCCGAGCGGACCTCCGGGAAGGTGCGGACGGGAGAGTTCCCGGCCCTCCCCGTAGACCCGGTCGACACGACCGGCTGCGGGGATGTATTCTTGGCGGGGTTTACGGTGGAGTACGTGAGGACCGGGGACGCCCGGCGGGCCAGCTGGTTCGCGAACATAGCTGCCGGCTGGAATGCCGCTTTAAGGGGAATAGAAGAGGTATGGAGATTGGGGGAGCTGACGGGATCGGGTCCCCAAAAAGTGTCGGAGTGAAGCGAAGAACCTTTCGGGGTTATTCTGGGAGGGGGAGATATGCGAAGATGGACCATAGGCACCCTGTTTCTGTGGATCCCGGCGATGGTCGGAGCGCAGGGGAACACCGAGCTGTTGGACTTTCGGGGGGGAAGGTACAGGATAAAAGCGGATATGGCTCTGGGCATAGGGCTGGGTCTGGACCCTCCCGGAGGAGGGCCGACCGATGTAGTGGGGCTCGAGCCTGGGGTGGCGCACCTGTTCCGCAACCCCGCCGCCCTGGCCTATGGGGAAGGTCAGGTGCTCTGGACCCTCCGGCCCGGGGCCGGGATCGACCTGGGGAAGTTCGTGGACCTGAACGCCCAGATCCGGCCGAAGGTGGACGACGCCATCCGGGACTTCCGGGCTCCAGGGCTTAAGCTGGAAGACGAGGACTATCCCGACATAGGTGTCCAGGTCGGATTGGGGTCGCTCTCGTCCTGGGGGGTCGGGGGACGATACCGAGGCCTGGGTTTCGCGTTCGGCGTACACCAGCCCTTCCGGATGCGGCTTTTGGCCTCCGGCTCCGGACTGGAGGCGCTGCTCAGGACCATGGACGAAGAGCCATCCCGCAGGGTGACCTTCTTCGGGACGTTGGACCTGCTCTCGAGGGTGGAAGGGGAGGTGGTCTGTTACGGCCTGAGTGCCGCCCGGGAGGTGCGGCCCGGGCTGGCCGTAGGCTTCGGATACGATGTCTTTACCGGAGTCCTGCGGGGGACCATGAGGGCCCAGACCGAGGGGCTGATGGTGACGGCGGGGAACGAGAGGGCGTTCAACGACCCCAACGACCCTTGGCAGAACTCGCTGTACACATATGCCGTAGGCCGATATGAGGGCAGAAGGGAGCGGCTTCGGGCTGGGGTCGTCTACCGGGTGGGACCCTCCCTTAGCCTGGGAGCTTCGTTAAGCCTTCCGGCAGAACTCGTGCTCTCCGGGAGGTTGGACATAGAGGAATACACCCTCCCGGCCTTGAACATAGGTGCGGGGGAGGACCTGATGGACCCCACAAAGGTGGACCTGGATGAGCCCACGAAGACCGAGCTCGTGGACAACCCTACTGGCCGGGAGGTGTTGATCGAGGTCCCCGGGAAGCTCGAGGCCGGGGTCGGGGGACGATGGGGAGGGCTTCTGTGGGGGGCACAGGTGGCCGCCTACTTGGGAGAGCTGAGCGCCGAGTACGCAGTGGAAAAGCCAGAGGGGAAGGACCGCTACCGGGGTGAGTTGGACCCAGGATTCCGGGTGGGTCTGGGGCTTTCCTATCGGGGGCTGGTCTTTGAGCTGGGAGTCCTGTCCACAAAACTTCGGGCCTTTGCCCCCGAGAAAAAGGAAGAACTGGCCCTGATGCTTCCGGAGCTGACCCTGGGGTTCCGGTTTTCGGTGGGGCGTTCGATAGAAGCCGGTGTCAACCTCCTGGCGCTCCCGGAGCGGGTGGGAGGGGGGGGGCTCCTTTACAGATTCCCTATGTAAATTCCCTATGTAAAGGAGGAGGAAGTATGTGTCTTCCGGCGGGTTTATGCGCTTTGTTCCTGATTCTGTGCCAGGTCTCCGAGGGATGGTCGTCCGTGAACGCTGGGCTCTTGAAGAGCCAGGCCAATTTGTCCGCGGGGCTGATGCTGACGGAGGTGCCTTTGGGGTTGGTGGCGGTCTCGGATACGGTTTCTGTGCGCTGGGAGCCCCAGGTGGAGGGGACGCTCCGGTACGGCCCGGCACCAGGGGGGGCGGAGCCCGAGGCTTACCCCTTTGGGATTCCCGATACGGCCCTTGCCGGAAGGGAACCCGGCCTACTCCGTATTCCAGGCGCGGCCCTTCCGGCAGGTGTCTTCTACTGCGTAGTGCAGAGCGTGGACCTCCACAGCGTGGAGTTCGTGTTCATCAGGGAGGCGGAGACCTCCCCCCGGATGATAGCGCCCAAGACGGCCAAGGGGGAACCCGGCATACCGACAGCCACCCCTACCTTCACCTGGGAGTCCGTTCCTGGGGTGCCGTTTTACCACATCATCCTCTCGGACCAGCCGTTCGTGGTGGAGAAGGACGAAAATGGGCGCACGGTCGTCAAGGGGGCGAACGTCATATGGCAGGCGATCACGCCCGAGACCTCCATCCCATATGGAACTCCGGACCCTTCTGGGTTCTTCTCTGACATAGAAGCCCCGCCGCTGGCGGACCCTTTGGTCAGGGATGTTCGGTACAACTGGATCGTGCTGAACAACTACGGCAACAATCCCGCTCTCACTTCGGACGTGACGTCCGGGCCGGCAGGGTTTACTGTGGACGTACCCGCTCCTTTCGAACCACCCAGGAACCTCTACCCCGAACCGAGTGCCATAGTGACCTCACAGGTGATCCCCTTTTCATGGAGCAGCGTGCCCGAGGCTTCGACCTACCACCTGTACCTCTCACGCCGCGAGGAGGTAGTGGGCAACGAGGCCTTCATCCCAGTCTGGGACGGCATCACCACCGAACCCACCTTGGAGTTCGACGCCAGCCTCATCTTACAGGACGGGTGGTACGTGTGGAAGGTGCTGGCCAAGGACGAGAGGGGAGGCGGCGCTATGGGGGACACCACTGGCTTCTACTATATCTCCCGTTCCAGCGAGGTCCACTTCGAGACCTACGAACTTTCCCCCAAAAAGTCCCACCTCCCCAGGGTGAACCTGGTAATAGAGTCCTTGGGCGGGGGTATGAACCCCTTCCCCGTAGCCACTGGGAAGGATAAGGGGTTTTTGGACAGGGACCTTCCACTGGGGGAATACAAGGTCTGGGCGAGCAAGGAGGGGTACGAGGACACCACTGTGGCCTTCTCGGTGGAGGAAGAGGGGAAGCGTGTGACTGTCCGTATATATCTCAGGCCGAGCCCTTCCAAGCTCTCTGGGGTCACCAGGGACAACGAGGGGGTGGCCCTCGGTTTCGTGGAGGTAACGGCGGAACGGGCAGATACCGCATATTCCCGTAGCACGACATCAGACCAGAACGGACACTTCCTCCTGAGCGTAAGCCCGGGGGTATGGACGATCCGGGCCAGGAAACCCGGATATGACCCTCCCGATCCAATAGAGGTCTCCCTCTCTCCTGGCCAGGAGATGGACTTAGGGGAATTGATCCTGACCTTGAGGAGGTACCGCTTAGAGGGCAGGGTGACCACGCCGGGTGGCGACCCCATTTGGAACGCCACGGTGGTGGCCGAGGGGGAAGGGAGCAAAGAGATAACGATAACGGACGGGGAAGGCCGATACGGCCTGCGCTTGAGCCCGGGGACCTGGAAGGTGACGGCCCACAAGGACGGATACACTAGCCTTCAACCCACCTACGTGGAGGTCATAGACCTCGATAGGACCTTGGACTTCGAGCTCGTACCTCGGGCCAACCTGCTGACCGGTCAGGTGACCTCCGATGGGAGGCCCTTAGAGCTGGCCCGTGTAGTGGCGACGCCGAGCTCGGGGGCCCCGGTGGAGGTGCTGACCAATTCGAAGGGGGAATATCGGCTGAGCCTGCCGGAGGGCGACTATATAGTGCGGGCGGAGAAGGAGGGGTACGTGCCCTCGAAGCCCAAAAACTTCTCCCTCGGCCTCGGGCAGACCGTGGGCGGGGTGCACTTCGACTTAGAGCCCCAGGAGGTCTGGGTGGAGGGGAGGACGACCCTGCCGGACGGGACCCCCTTGGCCGGAGTTCGGGTGGAGGGAGGAGGGACGGAGGCAGTCAGCGACGAGGACGGGAGTTACCGATTGGGGCTTATGCCCGGGACCTACACCCTTCGGGCCTCCAAAGAGGGATACATCAGCCCCGAGCCGGTGGAGGTGGTCCTCGGGCCGGGCGAGAGCGTAGGCGGGGTAGACTTCATCTTAACCCCGAACGCGAGCGTGCTAAAAGGGAGCCTGAGGTCCTCCGGCCTGTCCGTGGTCGAGGCGCTGGTGGAGGCTTACCGGGACGGCAACTTGGTGGCCGGGACCCGCACCGGGGAGGGAGGGGAGTACACCTTAAACGTGCCTCCCGGAGGATACGTACTCCGGGCCTTTAAGGAGGGCTTCGTGGCCGAGCCGGAGTCCCTCGAGGTGGCCATCGCTCCGGGACAGGCACGCACCGGCCTGGATTTCGAGCTCAAGGAGACCGCAGCCCTTGTACAGGGCGTGGTCTCCTCCCCAGGTGGCCCCATAAGGAAGGCCCTGGTGCGGGTCTACAGAGGGGAGGAGCTCGTGGCCGAGACCCAGACCACATCCGACGGCCTATATACCCTCAAGCTTCCTTCCGGATATGCTTACAGCCTGGAGGCATCCAAGCGAGGGTACCTCCCAGGGAAAGGGGAGACCGAGGCACTGAGCCCGGGGGATGAGGTCTCCCTGGACTTCCTGCTCACTCCTCAACAGAGCTTGGTGATAGGAGTTGTACGTGATACGGCTGGAACCGCCCTCGGAGACGTGAAGCTTAAGGTCGAGGGGGTAGAAGAAACCTACACGGCCCGGACCGGGGCGGACGGGAGGTTCTCCTTGGGCGTCGAGGCGGGAGGGTATTCCCTGGTCGCCTCCAAGTCGGGGTATATAGAGCAGACCCGGAAGGTGGAGGTCGCCTTAGGGGACACTGTGGAGGTTGAATTCGTGCTGAGCCCCTCCTTCGGGACGATAGACGGGTACCTCACGGACCGGAGGACGGGGGACCCCGTGGCGGATGCTTTGGTGCGGGCGGTGGAGGTGGGGTCCGGGATCGGGGCCATGGGGAAGACGGACGATTCCGGGTTCTACGAGTTCCCCGGCCTGGTCCCAGGGGTATACACCGTATCGGCCACACACCCGGCGTACCGACCGGAGGTGTGGGAGGGGGAGGTGCTCCCCCCCTCCGGGGTCCTCCACATCGACTTCCAGCTCAAACCCGCGGAAGCCCACATCTACGGGACTTGCCGTTCAGAGGGAGACCCCGTAGCTGGTGCTACGGTGGTGGCATTGGACAGTTTGGGGAGGACCTTCGCCGCTGTTTCCGACGACGAGGGAAATTACACCCTTGAACATCTCCTGCCCGGGACGTACAGGGTCTCTGCCGGCCTGACGGGATACAGGACCGAGGAGGGAGAGGTGGCCGTGGCCCTCGTCGAATCGGCTCGAGCGGACTTCTCCTTCCTCCCCAACGACGGAAGCATCTCCGGATGGGCTCGGGATGAGGGTGGAAGGGGAATGGGGGGCGTCCCAGTGGTGGCCAGAGGACAGGCCGGGAACGAGGGCCGGGCCACCACCGAGGAGGACGGTTCCTTCCACATCCCAGCCCTGGCCCCGGACACTTATACCGTGACCGCCTCCCTCCCGGGGTACGCCCCGGCAGAGGCCACACTGACCGTGGATCCGGGCCAGGACGTGGAGGGGGTGGAGTTGGCCTTGGAGCGGAACACCTTGACCCTATCCGGGTCCGTCCAGGACCAGAGGGGAAGGCCGCTTCCAGGGGTTTCAGTGGAGGCGCTCGCAGGTGGGGAACGTCGGCAGGCCCGGACCGACGAAGGCGGGACGTTTTCGTTCCTGGAGCTCCCTCGAGGACCGGAGGTGCGCCTGCGCACCGTCATGTACAAGCAGGGATACGACAACGCAGATACCACGGTGTCCCTAGGCGAGGAGGACCACCTCTTGGGGGTTGTGTTGACCGTTGTTGTGCACCGTGGAGTCATCAGGGGGAAGGTCGGAGTACCCGGCGCGGAGGTCACAGCGAAGGACAGGGCGGGACGGCTGTACCGGACGTTCTCGGACGCAGAAGGGACATATGCCCTGACCAACCTGTACGTGGGCGAGTACACCGTCACTGCCCGGAAGACCGGTTATACCGCCGACCTCCGGGAGGCACGGATAGCCGAGCCGGACCAAGAACTATCCCTGGACCTCATCCTTTCCCCCGTTCGGGTGGCCATATCGGGACTGGTGAAAAGCAGCTCCGGAAGGCCGGTGCCGGAAACGCCGTTGATAGTATGGTCCACCGAGGGGAGGTGGTCGGCCCAAACGGGCCCGGACGGAAGCTTTAGAGTGGAGGACCTCCCGCCCAACCTCTCCTATACCGTGGGCACCCACCTGCCCCCAGAGGATTTCGACAATGCGGATACGACCTTAAAGGTGGGGGCGGAAGATGTGGAGGTGATATTGCTGGTCGGGGTGCACAATGGGGTCGTGCGCGGGCGGGTATCGGAGGCCGACGGTGACCCACTTATGGAAGCCCGTGTTTATTTGGCCGAGCTGGACACGGTATTGCACGTGGACCAGGACGGCTCCTATGTCCCGGCCCACCTCCCCCCCGGCGAATACACCCTCCGGGCCACGGCTCCAGCCTACCTGGACTCCGTGGTCGGGGTGAACTTGGAGGAGTTCGACTCCCTGAGGGTGGACTTTCAGCTGAGGCGCATGGAACAGCCGATCTCCGGCTCTGTCGTCTTCGAGGGAAGGGGGGTGGGACGCGCCATAGTCTCGCTGTTCCGGCCGGGAGAGGACGTGCCCTTCCTCCTCGATACCACCGACGCGGCCGGCGCCTTCGGGTTCTCGGGCCTGGAGGAGGGCGAGTACAGGGTGAAGGTGGAGAAGAGGGGGTTCCGGGCAGAAATCCTTCCCAGAAGGCCCGGTCCCGAGCCGGTCGCAGTGGAACTTGCGCCCAGGGATTCTACCATCTTCGGCACGGTGGTTTGGAAGGGCGGCGGGGTGGTGGGAGCCCATGTGGTGGCCCGAGCCCTCTCGGGCTGGGAGGTCCGGGACACTACGGACATCTTCGGAGACTTCTGCCTCGGTCCACTTCCCGAGGGAACATACTCTATAGTGGCTGAGGCGGAAAACCTCGCCAGTCCGGCCCGGACGGTGGTCCTGGAGGAGGGGGGATGGACCCAGCTGAAGCTTGAGCTGGCCCGGACCGCCGAAGTAAGGGGGGAGGTCTCAGACCTGGACGGCAATCCAGTGCCGGCCGCACAGGTGGTGGCCACGCACTCGGCCACGGGATGGGCCACCTTAGCTTTTGCGGATTCCTCGGGGAGGTACGAGCTGAAGGGGCTGATGGTGGGGAAATACACCTTGACATGCCGGGCGACGGGGTACAAGGCGGAAGTGCCGTACATCTCCCTGGAGCTGACCTCGGGGGACGTAGTGACCCGGGACTTCGCGATGCGACCCCTGCCCAACCTGATCTCCGGGCGGATAGTTGACCGGAACTTAAAGCCCTTAGCCGGGGCGGTGGTGGCGGCAGTAGGAGACGAGGTGCTGTACGAGGCCCGCACCGATCGGGAGGGGAGGTACCGAATAGAGGAGGTGCCCTCTGGGGAGTACAGGGTGGATGTGAGGCTCTTTGGATATCGGAGCCCAGGGGCGCGCTCCATCCGGGTATCCCCCGGAAGGACCGCTATCCTGGACTTCACGATGGAACAGATCCGTAACTGCTTCCGTGGCATTGTGATAGACGGCCTCACTGGGGAACCCCTCCCGGGCGTCCTTGTGGTCGCTTCATCCGCCGAGGGGACGTTCGTGGACACTACGGACGTGGAGGGGCGTTATCTGCTCCCGGTCCTTCCGGGAGCGTACGCCATTCGCTTCGAGAAGGAGGGGTACCAGCCGAAGGATATGGAGGCCGTTCTGACGGAAGGGGGGATAGAGATATCCTCCCCCACCTTAGAACGCCAGCTAAGGCGGGCTACCTTAGAGGTGCGGGTGGTAAAGCGTGGGCAGGGGATGGGGGAAGTACAAGTGGTCTGTCTACCACAGGTGGAAGGCATCCCGGCTGATACGGCTCTGACGGCCCCTGACGGGTCCTCCCACTTCGACCTGACGATCCCGGCCCCGTATCGGATTTCGGCCTATAAGGAGGGCATAGGAACCTTACGGACCCCGACCTTCGAGCTCAAGGCCGACACCACCTACATCCTCCGCTATCCCGGAGGAGAGGTAAAGGTGCGACCTGCAGAAGGGGCCTGGGTGCGCCTTTCCGGACCCGGGTTCGAGGTCGTGCTCTCCGAGGAGACAGGTTGGGAGACGGCGGACACCCTCAGGGCTGGAAGATATAAAGTGGAAGTGGAAGTGCCCGACACCCTCCTGGGACCCGAGCCGTTCGAGGTCACCTTGGGGGAGGACGAGGTGCGGG
>DTXA01000396.1 GCA_012962735.1 Candidatus Latescibacterota bacterium | reverse complement strand
TTGGCGGTGTTTGCTGGAATCCTGTTCCTCAACATCGCCGTACCGAGGTTCTGGTGTAGGCACCTTTGTCCCTTGGGAGCGTTCCTCGGGCTGACGTCCCGCCTCGGCCTCCTGAGAAGGAGGGTGGGAAGCTCCTGCACGTCCTGCATGCTGTGTGCCTCTGCCTGCCCTATGGGGGCGATCCCGCATGACGACCCCACCCTTACCAGGAGGGAGAGATGTACGTTTTGCGGGAGGTGCGTTTCGGTCTGCCCTCAGCATGCTGTGGGCTTCTCCTTCAAAGGAGGCCGTGCGTCGGACTTCCTTCCCTCCCGGAGGGCATTTCTCACCTCCATCGGCCTCGGGACCTTCGTAGGGCTTCTGGTCAGATATAAGCTCGTCCCACCCTCCGACCTCATACGACCTCCCAACTCGCTTCCCGAAGGGGAGTTCCTGGAAAGATGCGTCCGCTGTGGGGCGTGTATGATGGTCTGCCCGACGGGAGGGCTTCAGCCTACCCTTCTCGAGGAGGGGGGCGAGGCCCTCTGGACCCCGAGGCTCGTCCCCCGCATAGGGCCCTGCGAACCGGAATGTACCCTCTGCGGCCAGGTATGCCCCACCGGAGCTATAAGGCCCTTCTCCCCGGACGAGAAACGGTCGCTGAAGCTCGGGACAGCGGTGGTATACAGAGATCGTTGTTTAGCATGGGGATGGGGAAAGGCTTGTCTGGTGTGCGATGAGGCCTGTCCTTACGACGCCGTAGAGCTCGTCCCCGTGCCGGGGAAGGACCTGGAAGGGCCCGTGGTGGACTACGGGAGATGTACGGGATGTGGCGCATGCGAACACGAATGCCCCGTACCGGGCCAAGCGGCCATAAGGGTGGAGCGGGGAGCTTGACAGAAGCGACATATAGGGCTATATTTCCTCCGAAATGAGGAGAATATCGGCAGTCATCGTCCTCGGGCTCCTGTGTGGAGGTGCCCGGGCGCAGTACTTCGGGAAGAACAAAGTTCGCTATACGAACTTCCGGTGGCAGGTACTGCGCACCGAGCACTTCGAGGTATATTTCTACCCCCAGGAGGAGAGGATAGCCAAGTTCGGAGCTTCGGTGGCCGAGGAGGCCTTCGAGGAGTACAAGGAGAAGCTCGGCCATGCTCCCCGTCGTCGCATCCCCCTCATCCTGTACAGCGCCCCTACCTTCTTCCAGCAGACCAACGTGGTTCCCTACCTCCTTCCCGAGTCCGTAGGAGGGTTCACGGAGTTCGTAAAGGGGAGGGTAGTGGTGCCCCACACCGGGTCGTTCTCCC
>DTXA01000395.1 GCA_012962735.1 Candidatus Latescibacterota bacterium | reverse complement strand
ATCTAAAAAATGGCGGGGCGGACGAGACTCGAACTCGCGACCTCCGGCGTGACAGGCCGGCGCTCTAACCAACACTGAGCTACTACCCCGCCTTTGTGTCGGAAAATATAATAATATCTCCCTCGGTTGTCAATAGGGTCGATGGGGAGGGAAACCCGTTGTGTTCCTGGCAAAAGTGGACTATATTTTGTTCTTCGACCATCTTCCAAGGAGGTTCCCATGCTCGTCGTGAGCGGGGAAAGGAGGGCGCTGTGCAGTATACTTTGAGTATCTCCACTCGATCGAGGGCGGAACTGGTGGACATAACCGCACAGGTGCAGGATGTGGTGAGGAAGAGCGAGGTCTCCAAGGGCATCTGCATGGTGTACGTCCCCCACACCACGGCGGGCATCACCATAAACGAGGGGACGGACCTGGACGTACCTCGGGACATCCTGGAACAGCTTGAACGCCTCGTTCCCCGGGACGGCCCCTATCGCCACGTGGAAGGAAACGCGGACGCCCACATAAAAGCAAGCCTTCTTGGCAGTTCGGTCCTAATCCCGGTCTCCGGAGGGGAGCTCTCCCTCGGCACTTGGCAAGCGGTCCTTTTTGGGGAGTTCGACGGCCCACGGACCAGGAGGGTCATCGTGCAGGTAATAGGAAGCTGAGGGAGGAAGAGATGGGCCATACGGTGGGAGTAGACTTAGGAGGACACTTCATCAAGGTGGGCTTGGTGGACGAGGACGGGAACGTGATGCTCCGAACCGAAGCCCCCACTATGGCGGATAGGGGCCGGGAAGCTTCCTTGAGACAATTGGTCGGGACCGTCCGGGATTTTCTCTCCCGATGTCGGGAGTACGGCACTCCAGAGGGCATAGGAGTGGGGAGTCCAGGGCTGGTAGATGTGGAAGCCGGTATCGTGCGCTTCTCCCCCAACTTCCCGGGCTGGCTGGAGGTCCCTCTGCGCCAGACCCTTCAGGAGGCGACAGGCCTTCCGGTGGCCCTCGGCAATGACGCTAACATAGCCGCCTTGGCCGAGAACACCTTCGGGGCGGGCAAGGACCTTAAGACCTTCGTCTTCGCCACCTTGGGTACGGGTGTGGGAGGGGCTCTCATCTTAGACGGGAGGTTATTTACCGGTCCCCTCGGCGCTGCAGGGGAGGTAGGACACATCACGGTGGACCCAAAT
Source organism: Candidatus Latescibacterota bacterium (assembly GCA_012962735.1). Classification (GTDB taxonomy): domain Bacteria; phylum Latescibacterota; class 4484-107; order B68-G9; family B68-G9; genus B68-G9. Next base: position 3,190 of record DTXA01000395.1, on the reverse strand, counting down.
GGGCCCCGGTGCAACTGCGGGAACTACGGGTGTCTTGAGAGGTTTGTGGGGATAGACTACATCGTAGAGCGGGCCAGGGAGAAGCTGCGGACTTGGGAGGGGGAGACGCTCATCCCGAACATGGTAGAAGGCGACATGGATAAGCTAACACCTAAGCACCTATCCGACGCCGCCGAGCTTGGGGACAGGCTGGCCCTGAAGGTCTGGGAGGAGATAGGGACCTACCTCGGCCTCAACCCCGAGGCATTCGTCCTCGGAGGAGGGGTGAGCAACGCCGGGGAGGTGCTACTGAGGCCCATAAGGGAGACCATAAGGAAACGAGCTATGCAGATCCCAGCCGGGCTCGTAAGGGTCCTCCGGGCCCAGGTGGGACCGGACGCCGGGGTCATAGGAGCGTCCCTTTCTCCCTTATCGACATCTTTATCTCTGCATGCTCCCCATCCATGAGCTCGACCTCCGCTCCCCGGCCGGTGAAGGACAGATGCATCAGCACGAGGCAGGCCGGCATAACAAAACCCAGCCCTCTCCGTAGCAACTTCTCAGCTTTGGGTTGTAGGACAACAGAATCGTTAGGGGAGACGAATACGAGCGCCAGAAAAGGTTATATCTCCATCTTCTCTCCTTAGTCTATCCATACTTCTATCAAGTCCTCCCCGTCCCTCACCTCCACCAGCTTGCCGATCTTAACCTGGGAGAGCTCGCCGAGTATCTGCTCTAAGTCCACCCCTCGCTCCTCCATCTTGACCTTGGCCTCCTTGGGGATGAACCTCAAGGCGAGCTTAGCGAGCGAGAGCGGGAGGTTGACGTTCACCTGCTCGTCCGCTCCTGCTACCCGAACCCTCAGCCACTTGGCCTTTCCCTCGGCCGACGGCTCCTCCTGGGGAGCCTCAAGCGCCTCCAACAGCTTGGCCGCTTCTTCGACACTTATCTTGCCCTCCTCGAGCATCTTCAGGACCCTCAGCCTTTCCTCTTTCATCGTTCTCACCTCCTATTGGGGTTTAACGTCGCCGATAATGTGGATGTCCCCACGGTCGGTCAGGAGCCTCACCTCAGGACCTCCTCCGTTCAACTCGCCCCGAGCTACACTCGTGCACCCCTGAACACCTATGTCAAGAGGAAGATCACTCACTACCTTGCCCCTGTGGGTCTTCGCATATACGCTTACCCCAGAATCCGGAGGGATATATACCTCTATCCGGTTCCTGTCGGTCTGTAGGGTGTAAGGATGCCTCACATCCTCGGACAACCTCCAACATCCCTTACTTCCACAGGACCCCGATCCCCCCGGCCTCTGCCCTGTTCTGACCTCCATCTCCTCGTCCATCTTAGATCTCCTTATGCTTACGGAGAGGCCTTTTTCCGAGGTTCGCAAGCCTCCTGGCCGCTTCCGATGCGGTGATCTCCCCCCTGTCCAACAGGTCCAAGACCTCTCTGTGCCTGTCCGCAATCCGGCTTTCCTCGACCACATATCCCAACCTCAGGAGCAGCTCGTTAAGTCTGTTGCGGACGGTGGGATAGGAGAGTTTTAAAATGCGCTCCATCTCCTTGACGTTCCCCCGGCATCTGAGGAAGGTCTCCAAGAACTCCAAATCCCCAGGGGGGAGCTTGCAGAAGGGACAGGTGGTCCACCGACCTCGTATGGCCGTACCGCAGGAAAGGCAAGAAAGTTCCGTGACTTCCAGCGTTTCTCCGCAGGTGGGGCATCTTTCCGGAATTTTGCGCATACGCTCGCCTCCTTCGTTTACTTAAATTTAAGCATTTACATTCAAAATGTCAAGAGAAAAATTCAGATTTTAGAAATTTTATAGCTAGAAAGAAAAATTTTAATATCAAAGGTTTCCTCTTATTAAGGACACTTGCTAAAGCAGCGGATAAGCGGTATATTTACAAGGGTTATCCGGTGGAGCTTAAGGAGAAAGGCGAGCTTTAAAGGGGTTTAGAAACGGGGGAATTATGAAGGCGTTAGTCACGGGAGGAGCTGGGTTCATAGGTTCCCATACGGTCGACAGGCTTTTGGAGGAGGGTTACGAGATCAGGGTCTTAGACAACCTCGACCCCAAGGTCCACCCCAAGGGAAAGCCGGGGTACATAGCGGAGGAGGTGGAGTTCGTAGAGGGAGATGTGAGGAACAAAGAAGACATAAGGAGGGCCCTGAGGGGCGTGGATATCATCGTGCACCAAGCAGCGTACCAGGACTACCTGCCGGATTACAGCACGTTCGTCCACACCAATGCGGTGAGCACTGCTCTGATCTACGAGGTCATCCGGGAGGAGGGCCTTTCCGTCGAGAAGGTGGTCGTGGCCTCCTCTCAGGCCGTGTACGGGGAGGGCCAGTACAGATGTAGGGAGCACGGTCTGGTCCAGCCTCCAGCCCGGCCGCAGGAACAGTTGGACCGAGGGGATTGGGAGGTGCGATGCCCGGCCTGCGGCAGATATATGGAGCCCCTCCCGCTCAAAGAGGAGTACGCCAACCCCTACAACCCTTACGCCCTGTCCAAGTACAGCCAGGAGCTCGTAGCGGTCCGACTGGGGAGGCTTTTGGGGGTCCCCACGGTGGCGCTGCGCTATTCCATAACCCAGGGCCCAAGACAGTCGCTCTACAACCAGTACTCCGGAATCTGCCGCATCTTCACCTTGAAGCTCCTGCACGACAAGCCCCCGATAATCTACGAGGATGGAAAGCAGCGGAGGGATTACGTACACATAGACGACGTGGTGGAGGCCAATATGTTGGTACTGCGCTCCGAGGAGGCGAACTACCAAGTGTTCAACGTGGGAAGCGGGAGGCCTACCACGGTCTTAGAGTACGCAGAGCTGCTGGCCGGGAAGCTCGGAAAGGACATAGAACCCCTGATACCCGGGGAATATCGCCTGGGAGATGCCCGCCACAGTGTGTCCGATATCTCCAAATTAAGGCAACTCGGCTGGAGTCCGAAAAAAGGGCTGGAGGACATCTTCGACGACTACCTCACATGGGTGGAGAGCTTTGGGGACATTGGGAAGTACTTCGAGGAGGCTGACAGGACGATGTGGGAGAGGAGGGTCATAAGGAGGGCCTCAGCCCTATGTGAAGCGTAACCCAAAGCCAGCTTATCAGTCGTTTGAACGCACCTACACCTCCTCAGCAGTCCCACCAAGGCGCATGCCCACATCGAATTCTACCTTTATCCATCCCTTCTGGCCTGAATGT
>DTXA01000394.1 GCA_012962735.1 Candidatus Latescibacterota bacterium | reverse complement strand
GGAGGAGCCACTGGTGCGGGCCGGCCTCGAGGCCGTGAGGGCCTGCGGGGTCCCCCAGGGAGCCCCGGGAGGATTCGGGGCGTGCTGCGATATGCAGCACTTCCGAGGGGTGGGGGTCCCCACAGTGGTCCTCGGCCCGGGGGAGCTCGCCCGGGCGCACACCACCGACGAAAGCGTGGATGAGGGGGAGCTCACCTTGGCGGTCCGGGTCTACCGAGAGCTCGCTCTGAGGTTCCTATCATGTTAGATTGGCCGGAGATAAGCCGCCAGATAGCCGATATGCTCCGGGAGAGGGAGGCCGGGGGGAGGAAGTTGCTGGGCCGGGCGAGCCGGGCGTCCGGGGTGTGGGCCGAGGTGCGGGAAAGGTTGGGGGCCCTCGACATGAAGGCCGAGCTCAGCCGGACCTCTTGGCCGGTGGCCAGACCTTTAGGAGATGGGGGGGAGCCTCCCGAGAGGCCTGCCCAGGTCTCGGTCTTAGCCGCGGACGGGTCCCAGATCTACCCCGACCGGCACGAGGTGGCCTCCTGCTACCTGATCCACATAGGCCGGGTGGCCCTGCACTACGGCACCGGGGAGCGGCCGCTTTTGGAGGGCAGGCCGCATCTGTTCTTCCGCGAGGAGGACTTCCAGCCTGGGGGGAGGCCGCTTTCGCAGGAGGCGGTCTCGATCCTGCGCTCGGTGATGGAGAGGGAGGCGCTGGCCGAGATGGCGGGGGCTCTGCCTCCAGAGCGGGCCATGGTGGCCTTAGTGGACGGCCCACTGGGGATATGGGGGGTCGATCAGGTCCCAGCATGGCGGGCCCGGCTGGACATGGCCATGGGGCGACTCCGGGAGCTCAAGGTCCCGGTGGCGGGGTACGTCAGCCATCCGGGGGGGCAGGAGGTCGTGGGCCTGTTGAAGCTCGCCCTCTGTCCGGAGGAGGCCCCGGACTGCGGTTCCTGCCCCAGGCTTGAGGGTCCTCCGTGTGGGGAGGTGGACGGCGTGCCGGACCGTCTGGTCTTCGGGAGGGCGTTGCGGCCTAAGGAGCGTTCGGCGGCGTTTCGGACCGAGGGGGTGGGGTTCTTCTATCTGGATACGGGGTGGGAGGTGGCGAGGGTGGAGGTTCCCATCTGGGTGGCGGAGGACCCGGCGCTTTTGGCCTTCGTGCACGCATGCCTCCTTGACCAGGTGGAGAAGGGCAGGGGATACCCCGTAGCCCTCTCCGAGGCCCACGAGCAAGCTGCGGTGCGGGGTAGGGACAGGGAGCAGTTCTACAGGATGGTGGAGGAGGCGCTGGTCCGGGGGGGGATAAAGGCAGAGCGCTCCCGCAAGGGGGTGAGCAAGCGTCGGGTAGGAGGGGGGTAGATGCGCTTTGAGTCGATATCCCTCGATGGGATACGCACCATATCCCTGGAGGAACGGAAGCACAAGGTGCACGTAGGGGAGTTCGCACGGCCTCCCAGGCCGGGAGCTTCGTTCGGGGATTTCGTCCGCTCCCTGCCGGACATCCTCGCTGGCAAGGAGTTCCGGGAGTTCGTGGGGAGGGTGGCGGATGCGGTAAAGGGGGGCAGGACCGTGGCGGTGGGGATGGGTGGACACGTGGTTAAGACAGGGATGGGGCCCGTGTTGGCCGGGCTTATGGAGAGGGGGGCCATATCCGCCTTGGCCATGAACGGGGCTGCAGCTATACACGACGTGGAGGTGGCGATGGCCGGGGCCACATCCGAGGACGTGGCCCGGGGGCTGGAGGACGGGTCCTTCGGCATGGCAATGGAGACCGCCGAATTCCTCAACTCGACCGCCCGCCAGGCCGGCGAGGGATTCGGGAGGGCCCTTGGGGATAGGATGGAGAGGGAGCGCCTGCCCTTCCGGGAGCACAGCCTGCTTTGGAACGCCCACAGGTTCGGGGTCACCGCCACCGTGCACGTGGCCTTGGGCACGGACGTAGTACACCAGCACCCATCCTGCGACGGAGCTGCGGTGGGCCGGGCGACCTATCTGGACTTCAGGATATTTTGCTCGGTCGTGGCGAGCTTAGAAGGTGGGGTCTACATCAACCTCGGCTCCGCTGTGGTCCTGCCCGAGGTGTTCCTCAAGGCCCTGACCGTGGTCCGAAACCTGGGACATCCGGTGCGCCACTTCACCACCGCCAACTTCGATATGCTCCAGCACTATCGTCCAAGTGCCAACGTCGTAGAGCGTCCAACCCGGACCGGGGGCAAGGGATACGCCTTCACCGGACACCACGAGCTTATGATCCCCCTATTCGCGTGCGCCCTTTTGGAGCACCTGGAGGGGAAGGATGCCGCATAGGGCGGCCATGACGAGGGACAGGGCCGAAGAGCTGCTCGCCGCCTTCAGGAGGTGTTGTATCCTCGTGGTGGGCGACCTAATGCTCGATCGATACATAAGGGGGAGGGCCGAGCGCATCTCCCCCGAGGCCCCGGTTCCGGTGGTGCGGGTGGAATCCGAGGATTTCTCCCCAGGGGGTGCCGCCAACGTGTCCCGCAACCTTTGGGCCCTGGGGGCCAGGGTGGTGGTCGTGGGGGTCGTCGGGGACGACCCAGAGGGGGATAGGCTTCTGGCCCTCTTGAGGGAGGAGGGGGTGGAGGTCGAGGGGGTCTTCCGCGACCCGGGAAGGCCCACAACCGTCAAGACCAGGGTCATCGCCCACCATCAGCACGTGGTCCGGGTCGACCGGGAGGTCGCAGAGCCGGTGGCCTCGGAGGTGGAGCAGCGGATTTCGGAGTACATCTCCAGGTGCCTCGGAGAGGTGGACGGGGTGGTGATCTCGGACTATGCCAAGG
>DTXA01000393.1 GCA_012962735.1 Candidatus Latescibacterota bacterium | reverse complement strand
TTGTATTAGACCGAAAGATAGGCCTCCTTAAAGTAGGCGATCATTTCTTAGAGATGTAAAAGAGGAGGGCTGGGTGGCCCCAGCCCTTCTTCGCTGTACTGGAGATGCGCCTACTGTTGCGTTTCTTCGGTCGATGGTTGCTCCTCCTCGGCCGGTACTTCCTCAGGAGAGGGTTCCTCTTCGGCCGAAGGTTGCGCCTCGGGAGGGAATCCCTCCAGCTCCTTCAGCACTATCCGGCGCTGTTCCCGGTCGAACTCTATGACCTGGAGCTGGAGCACCTCATCTATGGAGATGTTCTCGGGCCTGCGCTCCTCGGGGAAGGCCAGTTGAGAGGCCGGGACAAACCCCTCCACCTCCCCAGGCAGCTCCACTACCACCCCCTTGTCCAGGACCCTTGTGGCCTTTCCCTGTACTTCCTTGCCCGGTGGGAACTCCTCGACCAAGTGGTCCCAGGGGTCCTCCTGGGCTTGTTTGTACCCCAAGGAGATGCGTCTGCGCTCCTTGTCTATGTCCAGGATCACCACCTCCACCACATCCCCCTTCTTCATAACCTCGCTCGGGTGCTGGACCCGCTTGGTCCAGGACATATCCGAGATGTGCACCAGCCCATCTATGCCCTCCTCCACCTCCACGAAGGCCCCGAAGCTAGTGATGTTGCGCACTACCCCCCGGATGTGGGTGCCCACGGGGTACCGCTCCTCCAGGTCCTCCCAAGGGTCTGGATGAAGCTGCTTGAGCCCCAAGGATATCTTCTGTTCCTCGGGGTTCACCGAGAGCACCACGGCCTCCACCTCCTGGCCCTCGGAGAGTACCTGGGAGGGGTGGCGTATGTGCTGGGTCCAGGAGATCTCGGAGATGTGGATGAGGCCTTCTATACCTTCATCCAGCTCCACGAACGCCCCGTAGTCGGTTATGCTCACCACCCTGCCCTTGATCCGTTCTCCTACAGGATACCTCTCCGCCGCCTTCTCCCATGGATGCGGCTGGAGTTGCTTGAGCCCTAAGGATATACGGCTACGCTCTCGGTCGAACCGGAGCACCTTGACCTCTATCTCCTGGCCCACCGAGACGAGTTCGGAGGGATGCTCTATCCTCTTCCAGGACATATCGGTGATGTGCAGGAGGCCGTCCATACCCCCCAGGTCTATGAAGACCCCGAAGTCGGTGATGTTCTTGACGACCCCCTTGCGCACCTGGCCCTCCTCCAGCTCCGCCAAGAGCTTCTGGCGCTGGCGCTCCCTCTCCTCCTCGAGCACCGCCCTTCTGGAGACCACGATGTTGCGCCGGGCCTTGTTGACCTTGATGATCTTGAGGGGGAAGACCTGGCCGATGAACTGGTCGAAGTTGCGCACCCTACGGATATCTATCTGGGAACCGGGTAGGAAAGCCTCCACGCCGAACAGGTCCACAACTATGCCGCCCTTGATGCGCCGCACTAGGGTGCCCTCTACCACCTCCCCCTTTTCGTATGCCTCCCAGATGCGGTCCCAGACCAGCACGAAGTCCGCCCTCTTCTTGGACAGGACGGGCTGGCCCTCTTGGTCCTCGAGGCTCTCCACGAACACCGGCACCTCGGCTCCTACTTCGATGGGATCGCTGAACTCCTCTATGGGGATGACCCCCTCGGACTTGAAGCCTATGTCCACAACCACCCCGTCCCGGTCTACCCTGAGGACCTTCCCCATCATCACCTGCCCCTCCTCCACCTTCTGGAGGGTCTGTTCGTACAGTTGGGCCAATTCTTCCTGGGAGTATCCTTCTTCCAGGGCATCACCCCCTTCCCGGTCGGGTCTTTCCTGTTCCCTTTTCACCTGGGGAACCTCTTGGACTTCCCTTTCTTCCAGCATACTCTATTTCCCTCCTTCACTCCAGAGATTTAGGTTTTCCAATACTTCCTGTACGATCCAGTCGGGCGTGGACGCCCCGGCCGAAACCCCCACCAGGCAGGCGCCTTCCACCCACTCCCTTCGCAGCTCCCGGGCGGTCTCTATATGGTAGGTGGGCCGGCCCAGCTCACAACACATCTCCACAAGCCTGGTGGTGTTGGCACTGTTGCGTCCCCCAACCACTATCATCACGTCCGCGCGGCGGGCTAAGGCCACGGTCTCCTCCTGCCTTTTGACGGTGGAGTCACAGATGGTGTTGTAGACCTTGAGATGTCTTGCCCGCCTCAACAGCTCCCGGACCACCAACGAGAAGATCTCGAAGGGGGTGGTGGTCTGGGCCACTATTCCTACTCGGTTTAGTTCTCCGAGGGACATCACCTCCTTTGGTTCCCAGATGACCTCTGCGTTCCCCTCGGTGTACCCCAAGATACCCTCCACCTCTTCGTGGCCCCGCTTGCCCACGATCACCACTTTGTATCCCTCCTCCCACAGGGAGCGGGCGTACATTTGTGCGTTGCGCACGAAGGGGCAGGTGGCGTCCAAGACGCGATGGCCTTGGGCTACGAGGGCTTCCTTTACCTGGGGGGCCACGCCGTGGGAGCGGAGCACGACCACCCCAGGAGGGAGCCCCTCCTGGAGGCCGACGACCTTGGCCCCCCTTTTTTCCATATAGGCTACCATCTGGGGGTTGTGGATGAGGGGCCCCAGGGTGTACACCGGTCCGTCCGCCCGCCTTAGGACTTCCTCCACCATCCGGACCGCCCGGCGCACCCCAAAGCAGAAACCGGATGTCTTTACGAGTTCCACTCGCATAATAAACCTCAAAAAGTTCTCCGTTTGGCTCCGATAATTTTCAAGGGATTGTCAAATTCCGATACTTCTTAGGGGCCAATGACCTAAGACATCGGCTATGCGCTCCATGACCAGTTCCCCCACACGACGGCAGGCCTCCTTCTCGGGAAGGCCCTCCCATTCCCGGGGCAGGAGGGGACTTATGAAGGTCACCCGGATTCGATCCCTTCGGAGGAGGCATCGGCCTGTATGCTTCGTCCCGGAGAGGGCCACAGGGACGACCGGGACCCGACCTTTCACCGCAAGCATCCCGACTCCCGGCTTGGGGGGGCCGAGCCTGCCGTCCCGGCTCCTGGTGCCCTCAGGGAAGAGCAGGACCGCCCCACCCCCCCGGAGCACTTCTAAAGCCCTCTTCAAGGCCTCCCGGCCGTACCCCCGCCGGACGGGGAAAGCGTTCAAAGCCTCTATCAGGCTCCGAAGCAGGGGGATATCGAACAGCTCTCGTTTGGCCATGTAGTACAGGGTCCTGGGAGCGGCGGCCCCGACTATGGGCGGGTCGGCCAGGGACAGGTGGTTGCTGGCCAATATTACTCCACCCTTCAAAGGGACGTTCTCCTCCCCACAGACCTCCAGCCCCCAGAGCACCCTCGCTAACCCTCGCAACACCCTCCAGACAAACCTGTACAAGCCCTCACCTGGAGGTTTCATACACCTTAAATTCGACATGTTTACCACAAAAGTCACAGAGAACGCAAAGGGTTAGACACAAGGCTTTAATAGATTTTGACTTTTTCTCTTTGCAATCTGCTTTTTGCGATTGGCCATATAGACTTTCACCATCCCAACGATGCGGTCGACCTGCTCCTCCACCGATAGGCTGGTGGTGTCCACCACCAGGGCGTCCGGAGCCCGGCAAAGGGGTGCGTGCTCCCGCTCTGTGTCTTTTCTGTCCCTTTCGGTCAAGTCCTGCTCCACTTCATCCAAGGATACATCTACCCCTCGCTCCCTCAGCTCCCGCCACCTCCTCCGGGCCCGTTCCTTTACGTCCGCGTCCAGAAAGACCTTCACCTCTGCGTCCGGGACCACGACCGTGCCGATGTCCCTCCCTTCCATAACCACGCCGCCGTCGCAGGCCATCTCCCTCTGTAGCTTCACCATGGCCTGCCGTACGAAGGGGAAAGTGCAAACCCAGGAGACCGCATGGGTCACCTCAGGGGAACGGATGGCCTCGGTCACGTCCTCTCCGTCCAAGAACACCCTGAGGTCCCCGCCCCGCTCCTTTAGACGCACATCGGTGCGGCCTACCATCTCCTTCAGCCTCTCATGGTTCTCGGACCCTATGCCCTCCCAGAGGGCCTTGAGGGCGAGGGCTCGGTACATAGCTCCAGTGTCCACCCAGATGTACCCGAGCCTTCGGGCGACCAGCCGGGCTGTGGTGCTCTTGCCGGAGGCAGCCGGACCGTCTATTGCTACTATGGGCTTACGGCGCATTTATAGCCCCAGAAAGTTCTTCGCTTCGCTCAGATACTTTTTG
>DTXA01000392.1 GCA_012962735.1 Candidatus Latescibacterota bacterium | reverse complement strand
TATCGCGATCCGTGGCCCTGTGCCGGGAGCGAGGGGCTGCCGTGGTGGCCGTTCCGCTGAAGGAAACGGTCAAACTGGTGGAGGGGGGAGCGGTGCAAAAGACCCTGCCCCGGGAGGCCCTCTGGGCCGCCCAGACGCCCCAGACCTTCAGGAGGGAAGTGCTCTGGGAGGCGTTCCAGCGGGCCCTTCGGGACTGCTTCTACGCCACTGACGAGGCTGCACTTGTGGAACGGATTGGGTATGGGGTTTGGGTGGTGGAGGGGGAGTATCGGAACCTCAAGATCACCACCGCAGAAGATTTATATTTAGCTGAAAAACTTCTGGAGGATGAATGCTCAGGGTAGGAGTGGGATATGACGCTCACCGGCTTGTGGAGGGGAGGAAACTGATCCTGGGGGGAGTCGAAGTGCCCTTCGGGAAGGGATTGGAGGGGTACTCGGACGCAGATGTGCTCTGTCATGCCATAATGGACGCCATATTGGGCGCCGCGGGCCTTGGAGACATAGGGCAGATGTTCCCGGACGACGACCCGGCCTTCAAGGGGGTGTCCAGCCTGGGGCTGTTGTACACCTTAGTGGAGTACTGCCGGAGGCGCCGTGACATCCAGATCGTCAACGTGGACGCCACTGTCGTGGCCCAGAGGCCGAAACTCGCTCCGTACATACTCCAGATGCGGGCGCTGTTGTCCAAGGCCATCGGGATCCCGGCCGAGAGGGTATCGGTGAAGGCCACTACCACCGAGGGGATGGGGTTTACGGGGGCCGGGGAGGGGATGGCTGCATACGCAGTAGTGATGATAGAAGAGACCGAGCAGCCGGAAGAGGTGGAAGGGAACGGGCGGAGGCCCGGAAAGCCTTAGATGATCCACTACAACTTCCCTGGGAGCCTGGAGGGCTTCCTGAAGTATGTCTCGGAGAAAGGGTTCGGGTACGTGGAGGTGCAGTTCCGGGATGTGTGGCCGAAGGAGGAGCCGGAGCGATGGGCTGAAGGCCTCGGCCCAAGCCCGAGGTCCCTTAAGAGAGGAATTCGGGGAACAGGAGGGGTGCCACTTCGCCGTGGACAACCACGGCCTCATCACGAACGACGCCGAACTCCATATCGAGGCGTTCCGAAGGGTGGGCTCGGACTTGGTGGGCCAACCTGGACACCATGAATTACCTGTGGTTCGGCCGCAGCTCGGAGACTGTACGCAGGTTCTACGAATATAGGGGCACCGCTCTTAGGGGAGGGGGGTGGATCTGGAGTGGGCCATCCGGTGTCTGAAGGAGGCTGGGTACGAAGGGATATGGTGTGTGGAGTACGAGGGAAAGGAACCGGTAGAGGCACATCGAAAGGGCCTGGAGCATCTCAAGGCCCACCTGTAGGCGGACATGTGGGGGCTGCTGCTCACTTTTTTCGCAACCTCCGCCGAGCCTCCTTCCCGAACTCATCTCTCTCGTGTTTCCCCGCCACCTCCCTGTACAGCTCCTGGGCCTTCTCCGCTTCTCCCATCCGCTCGTAGCACTCTCCTGCCCTCAGCAGTGCCCGGGCTGTCCAGTCCTCGTAGGCCGGATACAGGTACTTCACCTTCAAGTACTCCGCAAGCGCATCCTTCCATTTCCCCTCGGCAAACGCCGCATCTCCCAGGAGGAACTGGGCCTCGGCCGCCAGCTCGTCCGAGCGGGCCTCCAAGACCTCCTCGAGCCACTTCCTCGCTTCCTCTCCCTTTCCCTCCTCAACCGCCATCCTCGCCAGACGGAGCCGGGCCCGGTGCGCCTCCTCCTTTTCGGGATATTCCCACACCAACCTCCGGAACGCCTCCCGGGCCTCCAACCTCCGGCCTTCCCCCACGTACGCCTCCCCGATAAAGAGGAGGGCCCCAGGTGCCCCCTCGGCCTCAGGATACCTGGAGAGGAAGGAGCGCAGCACCGACAAGGCCTCCTCGTTTTCCCCCTTCTCTAAGAGCACCTCAGCGGCCCTGAGCATCGCATCCGGAGCCACATCCGATTTCGGATGTCTTAAGGCCAGATCCTTCCAGGTCGTCACGGCCTCCCTCCAATTGCCCAGTTCCTTTTGGGCCATGCCGATCCAGTACAGAGCTGAGGGAGCCAGGGAGCTCTCCGGGTACTTCGACAGGAACTCCCGGAAAGCCTCCACAGCCTGATAGTGCTTCTTCAGGTTAAAGAATAGGTCACCCTTGCGGAAGGCCAGGTACTCCGCCATCTCCCCTTCCGGGTGCGCTTCCAAGAAGGAATCTGCCAGCGCCACCGCCTCCTCCACCTGCCCTCTGCGAAGATAACACCACTGAAGACCCACGACCGCATCCGCCGCGACTGACCTCTCGGGGAACCTCCGCAACACCTCCCGGTAGGCTACCTCGGCCGAGTCCAGCTCCCCGAGGTTGTAAAAGGCATCCCCGATATCGTACTGTGCCCGTGGGGCTAAGGGACTTGAGTCGGCCAACCTCCTGTACTCCTCCACAGCATCCCGGAATTCCCCCTTACGGAAGAGCGCTCGCCCTGCCATATACTGCGCCTCATCCCTGTGTGGGGATGTGGGATACTCCCTCAGGAGCCTCCGGAACGCCTCTAAGGCTCTTTCGTACCGCTCAGATCGGAAGGCGCTCATCCCCATCTGGTACAGGGCGTCGTCCGCAAGCTCTCCCCCCGGGTCCCTCCGGAGCACCACTTCGTACGCCCGGAACGCCCGTTCCCACTCCTCCATCCCGAACAGGCAGTCCCCCACCCTGAACTCCGCATCCAAGGCAAGCTCCGAGCCCGGAGCCCGGCTTACCACCCCCTGGAAGGCGGAGAGCGCCTCCCCGTACTCCCTCAGCCGCAGCTCAGCCCACCCTACTCCGTACCAGGCGGACGGGGCTTTGGGATGGTCGGGGAACTCCTTGAGGAACTCGGAGTATGCCTCCCTGGCGGCCTCGTACCTCTCCCTTCGGTATTCGGCCTCCCCCATAAGGAGGAGGGCGTCCGGCCGTGAGGGATGGTCCGGATGGCGCTTAAGGAAGTCCCACAACACCTCCACCGCCTCCCCGTACTTCCCCTTCCGGTACAGGCTCCACCCGAGCTGGAACCGGGCTTCGGCGGCCGCGGTATCCCCCGGGAACCGCTTTAAGACCTCCCTGTAGGCGGCCTCGGCATCGTCCCACCTCTTCAAGGCCATATAGCACGCACCTTGAAGGACCAGGACAGCCGGCGCCCACTTCCCCTCCGGATACCGCTCCCGGAGCATCCGGAGGTATCCGAGGGCCTCGGCGTACCTCCCCAAGGTATAGGAGGTCTCGGCGGCCCCGTACAGCCCATCCTCGGCGAATTCCCCCTCTGGGAAATCCCTCCAAACCCTGCGGAAGGTCTCGAGAGCCCGCTCCAGCTCCCCCAATCTCCGTCGGCATACCCCGAGCTGGAAGAGGGCCTCCTGGGCCTCCGGCGACCCAGGGAAGCGCCTCACCACCTCCTGGAACGCCCTTATGGCTTCCCGGTAATCCTTCTCCCCGAAGTAGCTCCATGCTATACCCATCTGCGCCTTCGGGGCGAGGTCCCGGGATTCCTCCGAGACCTTCCGGTAGGGCAAACGGGCCCGGCCATATTGTCCCAACTGGTAGTACGCCTCCCCTAAGAGGTACCTCGCATACGCCCGCTCCCTCCCCCTCAGGACCCCTATAGCCTCCCGGAGGACCCCCGAGGCCTCCTCGGGCTTCCCCCCCCGGAGGAGGGCCTCCCCCCACTTCAGCCGAGAGGACCTTCCGAGGTCCGAGTCCGGAGCCCGCTCCACCACCTCCCGGAAGGCCTGTGCTGCCATGTCGTACCTCTCCTGCCTCTGGTGGACCCACCCTACCGCATATAGGGCGTATGTCCCCGCCTTCCCCGTGTCCGCGGACGCTCGGCCGTACGCCCGAAGCGCCTCTTCGTACCTCCCCAACCGGAACAGGGCCTCGCCCAACAGATACTGTACATCCGGCAGGAGGGGACTTTCGGGGTACTCCTCCTCGAACTTGTGGAAGACATCCACAGCCCCCCCATACCTCTCCAGCCGGAACAGGATTTGTCCTGTCCTGTATGCTGCGTCGTCCGCTAAGGCATCCTCGGGGTACTTACGGAGGAACTCCCGAAACGCCCTCAGGGCCTCTTTGTACCCCCCCTCCCGGAAGGGACACTCGCCTAATAGGAACTCCGCCTTGGGGACCCATGGGCTTTGGGGATACTCCCTTAGGAAGTCCCTGAGCGCCTCGGCCGCCAGCCCGTACTTGCCGTCCCGATATAGCTCCCATGCGAACCTGTACTGCCGGGCGTCCGGGGCGCGCAGCACCGGCGCCTCTAAATCTTCGGGCCCTGTCCACCCCGCTAAGCTCAACGTCAGGAGAAGTGGGAACATAATCCCTTCCTTTTTTCAAATGAGGTTGCCATCTTATGGCCTTTGCTTCGGGATAGCACTTGAAAGTATAACAGATCGTCCGGTTTGTCAAGGAGTAGGGACTTTTGAAGTGTAATCACTTGGCCCGCAGGCTAAAATTTTTCCTTGCACTTAAAACAGAAAGTTATAGAAAATCCTTGACAAATGGGGGCTCTTGGGGTATACTGAAAATTGTCCAACAGAGGAGGTGATATAAAGGAGGTAAAGGGCCCAGACTGTCGAGGTCTTAGGAGGTGGGAAATGACACGCAAAGTGTTAGCCTGCGGAATGTTGGTGGTACTGACGGTTGTGCTGGCCTTCGGTGCCACGACAGCGCCGACGGCCTCTATGGCCGCCGAGAAAGTGAGGGTGTTGATAGGATTTAAAAAGATACCCGGCCCAGCGGAGCAGGTTCTGGTCCGAAGGTTCGGCGGGGAGATCAGGTACACATACAAGATCGTCCCGACTATCGCGGCGACTGTCCCAGATGCGGCCATACCCGGATTGCGGGCCAGCTCGAACGTGACCCATGTCCATTCGGACGGCAGGGTATGGGCCCTCGACGCCGAACTGGACAACTCTTGGGGCGTGAAGCGCGTAGGAGCGGGTATCGTCCACGGCTACAACAAGGGCACCGGAGTAAAAGTCGTGATCATGGACACGGGGCTCGACTATACCCACCCCGATTTAGATGCCAACTATAAAGGCGGCTATGACTTTGTCAACAGCGATACGGACCCCATGGACGACAACGGCCACGGCACGCATGTGGCCGGCATCGTGGCCGCCGAGGACAACGAAGTCGGGGTGGTGGGCGTCGCGCCGGAAGCACATCTATATGCACTAAAGGTGTTGGACGCAACCGGCGTCGGATACTGGAGCGATGTCATCGCCGCCCTCGAATGGTCTATGGATCCAAATGGCGATGGGGACAGGTCCGAGCTGGAATTCTACTGGTCGCGGCGGCAGGAAACGAGGGGAATCCCGGAGGTGGGGGTGACAATATCTTAGATCCTGCCGCATATGCGTCGGTCATCG
>DTXA01000391.1 GCA_012962735.1 Candidatus Latescibacterota bacterium | reverse complement strand
GTCTGCCATCTAGCAGAGGTAAAAACCAGGAAACTCTTTGAAGAACGGCCTTATATACCTGTCGTCGGGCCAGACTACCCTGAGCTCGGGGTGTTTTTCCAAGACGTATCTGTGGAGTTCCGGCCAGCAGAACCATCCGACGATCCTGTGCCTTTTCATCTCGTCCAGCATATCCTCAGGTTCCGGCCTTCGTGGGTGTGTGGGGGGGGAGGATCGCCCAAAGGCCGAAGAGCTCATCGTAGGGCGCTATGTCCTGTGCCACCATTCTGTTGCCGATGCCTATACTCTCCCAGTACACTTCATCCCGCCGGACCACGGCCCCCGATACCCCGGCCCTTTGCATCTCCCTCCTCGGTTTCCCCCTTGCCATCGCCGAGGTCCTGGTGTTCCAAACTGAAGCCCGGGTTCATAAGCCCAGGCGATCCTTTAGCTTCTTCTTAGACTGTGTCTCTCATTTCGCGGCATCTCCACCGGGGAACTCCGAACGGCTACGGGACCTCTAAGAGCTGTCGAACTCCACCTGTGCCTGCACGCTAAGAATATCAACTTCTTCTGCCCCTTGGCGAATGCACACCTCAAGGCGCACCATACTTAGTCCCTCCTTCTGGTTACATATCACTCTACGCGACCCATACCATTCGACCATCAACTCTGCTGGTCTCACTTGGCTGTGTACCCCCCGTCCACGGGGATGTTCGCCCCCGTGATGTATGCAGAGGCGTCCGAGGCGAGGAACACTACAACGCCCTTGATGTCCTCGCCCTCCGCCATCCGGCCCAGGAAGGTCCTTTCGTTATATCTTTTCGCGAACTTAGGGTCCTGATAGTTGAACATCCCTCCCGGGGAGATGCAGTTCGCCCTTATCCCGTACGGGCCGAGCTTCGAGGCGAAGTAACGTGTGAGGTTGATAAGCCCCGCCTTGTGGAAGAAGTAGTCGGGAGGCGCGCCCATCTCCGTCCCCTCGTACAGGGTGAAGTCCGGCCCTACCATGCCCTGGATGGAGGAGATGTTGATTATGCTACCCCGGCGTCTCTCCTTCATGGCCTCCGCGAAGATCCGAGTGATGTGGAACACTCCGACGGCGTTCACCTCCATGGAAGTGCGAAACGCCTCTACGGGGTCTTCGTACCGTCGCATAGGCCGCAGGACGGCGTTGTTCACGAGCATGTCTATCTTACCCTGCTCTTCTAAGATCCTCCTGTACAATGCCTCTACAGACTCCCCGTCAGCCAGGTCCAGCCGGGCTGCTACGGCCCGGTATCCCCTTCCGGAAAGCTCCGATGCCAGCGCCTCGCAGTTGACCAAGTTCCTTGAGGCGATGTACACGGTCGCGCCGGCCTCGACCAGGGCCTCTACTATGAATTTCCCATAGAGCCCGGCCCCGCCGGTCACCAGTGCGACTCTGTCGTCCAGCGAAAACCGGTCGAGGATGGACATGGGTCCTCCTCCGGAAGTTCTAAGTCAAGGGAGGGGGGGTCCCCTCCACCGGGAGGAAGACTGGCTGGGGGCCTTCGTAGAGGTGTTTACGGACCTCGTACGGCTCGGGCTCAGGGATACCGAAAGTCTTCCGCTTGACCTTGAGGTAATACAGGTAGTTCTCGTAGGTCACGTCCGAGGGAACCCTGTGGTCCACGTGGGGGATGTATCCCCCGTCCGCTACCAGCTTCTCCAGCCGGGCCACCTCCTTGCGGATGGCCTCCTTGCCCTCTATGAGTTTCATCTTGTCCACCCCGCCCATAAGCCTCATATCCCTTCCGAACCTCTCCCTCAACTCTATGGGATCGGTCCCCGCCCTCACTTCTATCGGAAACATCGTGTTCACCCCTGCCTCGAGCCACAGGCCCGCTATGGCGTTGATGTTTCCGTCGCAGTCCACATATACTATGTCAACTCCGTGTTCCTTCAGGAAGGATGTGATGCGCTTGTACCTCGGGACGAGGAACTCCTGGAACATATCCGGCGAGATCATAGGCCCGTTGTTGAACGCCATATCCTCCCAGAAGGCGGCGAAGTCCAGGTTGATTTCCTTTACGGCCCTCTCCACAGTCCTCAATATGAAGTCCGTCAGGTGTTCTATGATGTCGTGCATAAGCTCGGGGTCGTCGTACATCATCATACAGATGCGCTCGAACCCCATCCAATTGCGCACCCACCCGAACAGGCTTCCCACTGAAATCCCTAAGGGATAATCCCGTTTCATCCAGTATGCCTTAAGTTCCTCCCAGTTCTCGGGATACCTCCCAGGCGTCTCCGGGTCCAGACGGGGCCAGAACAGCTCCTCCCATTCCCTGCGGCCCTTCAAGGGGAAGTCTATATAGTGGGGTATCGAGGAAGTACCGTCCTTGAAGACCTCCTGCACTATGCCCGAACCGTCCACCAATATCTTGTGCCTTTCGTCCTCCTCTAACACCCTGGACTGGAAGACCGGCATAAGACCCAGCCGGACCGGAACGCTTTCCCTACGGGAGAAACCGAAGTATCTGTCCGCTATAGAGTTGTTGTTCACGAACTCCGGAAGGCTCTGGTTGTGCCAGGCCCTAAATGTGTCGTCCCAGTACCCGAACTCCTCGTCGGGAATGTAGTCCACTGACTCGTAGTGCATAGTGCGCATCCATCGTTCCTGGTTGGTCATAGCACCTCCTCATATATAAAATTTAGGGATTGCCCCTACCACTGTTGCCGCCAAGAAAGGGAAACTACGGGCTCGGTGTAGCTTCTATCCTCTGCGACCCGGTCGAGGAAGCGCACCAGACGTACGGCTCCCTCTATAGTGCTGCCCTCCCTCCAGGTATACCGGACGCCCATCCCTACGGCGAGCTTATCGGTATCGACTTCCCCCAGGTTATCGGAGCTGGCGGTCGTGCTTAACTCCCCGGAAAG
>DTXA01000390.1 GCA_012962735.1 Candidatus Latescibacterota bacterium | reverse complement strand
TCCAGGGGTGCAGTCCAGGATCAGGATCTTGGGGCTCTCCATCGGTTGGGAGCTCGACCCTTTAGCCCCGGCAAGCCTTTAGGGGAGGAGCTGGTGGGGGTGCTCTACTTTAAGCTCCGATTGGGGCCCTGGAGGATCATTTACGACGTGAACGAGGCGGAGAAGCTGGTCAGGGTCAACATGGAGCATCGGGAGAGGGTATATGCTGGGGCCAAGAGGAGGCTAGATAGGGTTGCTAGGCCCCTGAGGCTCAAGGGACTGGATGAGCTGGAGCTGGGCTAATTAACCGATCTTGTCTTCTCTTTGGGATTCGACCTCCCTCTTGAACGACTTGATAATCCACATGCGGATTAAGGTGGTATAGGGGACCCCAATCTCCTGGGCATAAGCCTTCAACCGGTCCACAAAATCCCTCTCTAATCGCAAGGAGACCACTTGCTTCTCCGGGCGGACGAAGACCACCTCATCAGTCTCCTCAAACTCATCGAGGAACTCCGTGGTATCGTGGGTGTCCCAGAACTCCGCCTCCTCTTGGATCGATTCGAACTCGGGTATCTCGGTCTTGGAACTCCTTCTCGGCTTCATCTCCTCTTCCTCCTCCCCTTGTAGAATCTCTTCTCTTTCTCCTTCAAATCCCTGGCCGTGATCACTCGAGCCTCTCCCCTAGCGAGTGGCTCAAGGACCACCAATATGTATCTGCCCGCATCCGTCTGTGAATAGACAAGATAGCGCCTCTTCTTCCACCTCTTTGGCCCCTTCAACACCAACCGGCTGGGGTTGAAGCAGGCTTCCTCGACCTCTCTGGTTGTGAGTCCATGTTTCCTCTCAAGCTTCTCTATTACATCCTCGTCCCAGACCAGCCTCGTGACCCTTGGCATCCCGTTTAGTGTAATACATAGTAGGCAAAGGTTCAAGGTTCAAGGAGACCCCCTTGGCCGAGGGCAAGGAGATGGATGAGTAAGATCCATCTGGGCAGGTCTCAGGGAAGCCCATCATGTGTTCTCAAAGCTATGGGGAATTAGGTTATAGGGAAGTAGCGATGGAGAGCTACAATGAGATAAGATGAACATATGCGGCCCCGCTCCAACTGCCAGCTAATTAGGGGGTGGTTCTCCTACGATCCCTTATACAATCTGATCATCGTTATACCTATGAGCACTAGGGCGATCCCTGGGCCATGGATCCCCCGCCGATCACCAGCAGGTCGAACTCTTCCTGAGCCATCGCCTCAAGATCGCGCTTCATCGTCGTCCCCCCAGCGAGATAAC
>DTXA01000389.1 GCA_012962735.1 Candidatus Latescibacterota bacterium | reverse complement strand
GGCTTTCATAGAGTCCATCCCGCTTCCTCCCAATAGATACCGTCCTCTTCCTGAGCGGCCTCTCTTAGCCTCTGTGGACGACGATCCGCCCGAACTTCTGACCCCCCTCCAGAGGATAGGGAAGGAGATATTTGAAAGGGCTTATACAAAGGACGGTAGATACATACCCATAGCCAACAGGTGCATAACATGCCATCCTCCACCTTACTATACCGATAGGCTCCTGCACGATGTAGGAATACATGCACCCTTCGACACCGACTTCGAGTTCGATACCCCACAGCTCAACAACATAGCCGACACTGCCCCTTACTTGCACGATGGTAGGTGTTGGACATTGGAGGAGATATGGACCGTGCATGGGCTCGAGGACCTTCACGGGGTGGTGAGCGACCTCACGAAGCAGGAGTTTACCGCTCTCATAGAGTACCTTAAGTCGCTTTAAAGGAGGTGCACGATGGTAAGGGTTATATTAACTATCTTGCTCTTAGGCGAATCGTCCCAAGCGGTCCAATCCCCACCTATATACGGGAACTGGAGGACCTACACCACGGAGGACGGGCTGCCCAACGACCATATTTACTGGGTCGAGGTGGACGATGTCAGGGAGGATTGTATCTGGCTTGGCACGGACGAGGGGCTCGCATGTCTGCATCCGAGCACCGGAAAGGTGGAGCACTACACACCAAAGGACGGCCTTGCGCATCAGGCTGTGATGGCGATCCAGGTGGACCCTAAGACGGGGGACCTATGGATAGCGACGTTCGGGGGACTATCTTGGTTCTCGGGAGGAAAGTTCAGGACTTACACTCAGGACAACAGCGGCCTTGCAAGCAACGTGGTCTTCGGGGTGGCCATCCAGGGGGATACCATATGGGCCGCTACGACAGCGGGTGCCAGCAGGTTCATCCCCAGGACGAATTCCTGGATGACCTATTCCTCGGCCAACGCCCCTTTCGAGGAGAACTGGTGCTACAACGCCGCTCCCGGTCCACCTGGTAAGGTCTTCATAGCCGCGTGGGGAGGGGGCATACTGGAGTATGATGTCGAGAGGGACTACTGGCAGGCATATAAGGACCCGGACAAGGAGTTCGAAATAGATCTCTTCCCCAACGACGGCCTTGTGCACGACATCATCACAGCGGTCTCGTACGAGGACAGCGTGATATGGGCTTCCACCTATTTCGGCCTGAGCATCTACGACCATTGGAGGAGGTGGAAATCCTACTTCGAGCACGACAGCGGTCTGGCCAGCGAGTTCATAAACCTCGTGAGGGCCCAACCCGGCACCCATATAGGCTGGATATGCACCGACAAGGGCTTGAGCGTATTTGATTACGACACCGATCGCTGGGTAACCTACAAGCCCTCGGACTCGCACGGACACGAGGGGGAGGTGAGGGTCTACCAAGGGGGGAAACTTCTGGAGGTCTTACACCAGGAGCCGAGCATAGGAAACCAGTTCGTCTTGGCAGTTGACTTCGAGGGGGATGAAGTGGTGTGGGTAGGGACGTCGCACGGGGTGAGTAGGGGGGTCAGGCAACTGGAACAGGTAGGGATGAGATAAGAGGAGGAAACCATGGGTGTAGAGGTGGATTTTAAGAAGGTGGCAGCATGTCCGGAGGAGATGGTTCCAGTGTATCAGGAGGTTTCAGAGGACCATAAGATGACGGAGGCGGAGAAGGAGGAGCTCGAAAAGCTTAGGGCCCTCATAGCCAAGGTAGGCAAGCCCAGAAGGAGGGTGGTGCAGAGGAAGCGCATAAGCGCGCCCGAGGTACTTAACGAGGCCCCAACTTATGGCTCAGCGTTCTCGAGGGGGCTCAGGATAGAGCTTCCCGGATACTCCCTCCTGTTCATCTCGGGAACTGCGAGCGTGAACGAGGAGGGGAAGACCGCCCACGTGGGCGACTTCAAGGCCCAGGTGTGGAGGACGTTCAGGAACATAACAGCACTTTTGGCCTCCGAGGGCGCCACATGGTACGACGTCGTGCGCACGACCTGCTACCTCAGGGACATAGACAGGGACTATAAGGCGTTCAACGAGGTCAGGACACAGTTCTACAGGGAACTTGGGTTGGACCCCCTGCCTGCGAGCACGGGGGTGCAGGCCAAGATATGCAGGCCGGACTTGCTTGTGGAGATAGAGGCGATAGCTATAATACCCAAGGAAGAATAAAAAATCAAGGAGGGGACTATGAGGAGGGTCTCTCCCCTTCTGAGCTGGCTCTTCTTGCTGGTCTCGGCCCCACTCTCCTGGGGGATACCCGACAGCCTCAGGTACGCCAACACTCCTGACGATATGGTTCCTTACAGGAGGATAGAGCCGTACAAGAGGTACTTCCTCGTGCCCTTGGAGTATACTGGACCTGGCCGGGAGTACCCTGAGCCCGATCCTTCTACCTTAAGATCCGTTAAGATAGGGTACATCGGCCCGCTATACAGAGAAGTGCATCCGGGGGTCTCCGTCACACCCCAGTACTTCGAGATAGGCCAGAACATGCTCTGGGGCGCGCAGATGGCAGTGGACGAGGCCAACGCCAGGGGCGGATGGAGGGGGATACTCCCGTACGAACTGGTGATGAAGAACGACCCGGTGGAGCAGGTCGACGACACGTGGATGTGGGGGCCGGTGGGGAGCAACGTGGTGGACCTTATATGGAAGGATAAGGTATGGGCCCTATTTACGACTATAAGCAGTGAGAACTCTCATATTCTGATAAGGATAGCCCTTAAAGCTGAGCTCCCCATAATGGGAACTGCTGACACCGACCCCACGTTCGTGGAGACCAAGATACCTTGGCTTTTCCGGTGCATATCGGACGACCGCCTCCAGTGCTATATATTGGCAAAGTATGC
>DTXA01000388.1 GCA_012962735.1 Candidatus Latescibacterota bacterium | reverse complement strand
TTGGCATCTATGGTGGAGGACAGGTTTTTCTCCGAGGAGGAGGCGGTGGAGGTAGCCCGGATGCTTTTATTTGAAAACCCTATCCGGCACTTCAGCCTGGACAGAAGCCGTATAGAGGAACAGATGGCGAGGTTGGGAGGATAAGAGCTGTCCGAAGTCCGAGATCACCTCGGAGTTCGTTGAACTATGCATCATCCCGACATTGGCCGAAGGCTCGTAGACGCCCTGATGGACCGATATTACGATTTCCTGTTGGATGTAGTATTCTTGGGTCGGTATGGACTGTTTCTGCGAAGAGCAGTGAAACTTATGGAATTTCGGCCCGGGGATTGGGTGTTGGATATGGGGTCGGGTACAGGTCGGATAGCGCTCTTGGTGTTGGAGCAAGTAGGGCTGAAAGGAGGGATCATAGGGGTGGATGCAAGCCCGGCGATGGTGGCCCAGTTCAGGAGGAAGTGCGACCGGTTCCCCAACACCTCTGTCCTCCTGGCTAGGATAGACCGGCCGCTTCCATATCGGGGGGAGTTCGATAAGGTGCTGTTCTCCTTCGTGCTGCATGAGCTTCCTAGAGAACCCAGGGATAGGGCATTGGACAATGCCTCCTTAGCATTGAAGGAAAACGGGGAACTCCTCGTATTGGACTATAACACCTTTTCTAATGGGGTCCCCTGGGGCATAAAGTTGTTCTTCCGCCTTATAGAGCCTCCCCATATCCTGGACTTCGTGAAGCAGGACCTAAAGGAAGCGCTTTCCCGGAAGGGATTCGGGGATTTCATGGAGTACCATTTGGTTAGAGGGTACGTACGCCTGCTGAAGGCGAGGAAGGTATGGTCGTCTTGAGCTTACTCGTGAGCTTGAGGAAGGCCGATCCGCGACCGAGAAGGTTTTGTGGACCTTTTGGTTGTGCTTTTGGAGGATATGCCAGTCCCGAACTTCATCTTGGGGCCTGCCACAGGATGCGGGAAGCTCTGGCTCGAGAAAGAAGACCTGCACACTGAAGATGGGGTTGAGATCTCCTCCAGAAGCGGGGTGATAGCTTTTGTGAGGTCCTTCCCCCACGCTGTCGGGAGTGTGGCCCATGAGCTCGGGCATTGGCTCGGGCTTCCCGACCTTGCTGACCTGAGCGCTGTCAGGGAGGAGGACCCCTCTGGGAGTCAGGACGAAGAGCTTCGCAAGAGGGTGGATGTTGAGTGTGCGGATGTAGGTATCTTAATTCTGGTTATCCCTTTGGGGTCAAGACAGATCCCCTGTATAGGGGTGACAATCTGGACTTCTGGGCGCACGACGAGGGGTACAGGAAATCCCATGGGGGAACATGGGGGATGGTACGGACCTTTTCGACGGGGTTCGTTTCACAGGATTTACCTCTGAGACCAACCCTAACACCGACAGGAACGATGGGAGCCCATCCGGCCTTCTCATAGCGGACATAAATATGGGACGTAGAACACGGGCGGAAGGTGGTCATAATTAAGCATAGTAGAAGGTTAAGTTCTACCGCAGCTTCAGTCCTGATGGACGGACAGCAGATATTCCATACATCTGTGGAATCTTCCGGCCTATCCGAATCCTTCCAACTTGGGAGTTTGGATACCGTACAAGTTGGCGAGCGATGCCAAAGTGACGATCAGCATCTACAACATCTTGGGGCGAGTCGTAAGGACTCTGGATATCGGACGGAAGTCTGCAGGACGCCATCTGGTTTAATGGGAGGGCCGTACGGACGATGGAAAGGAGGTCGCCTCGGGGGTGTACTGCTACGTCCTGACGCTGGCGACTTCGTGGCCGCAAGCAAGATGGCGGTGGTGAAGTAACAACCGGAAGGGAGGGACGATGAAAAAGGGAATGGTGCTGTCCAAGGTGGGGAATCTGGACCTAGCCGACGCCCTGAGGGCCTACGCTCGGGCGGGCTTCGAAGGGGTGGAGGTGAGAATGCAGGAGAAGCGGGACGAGTTCACCCTGAGTCCCTGGAGTTCTGAGGAAGAGGTGAGGGCGTTCCAGAGGGAGATGGAGCAGGCGGGCCTCGAGGTCCCAAGCGTCATGGGGGGCCTTCACTGGCAGTATCCCCTCACCAGCCCGGACCCGAAGGTTGTGGACAAGTGCATGGAATCCATCCGGCTCACCCTTAAGACAGCCCGCATGCTCGGGGCGGATACGGCCCTTGTAGTGCCGGGAGTGGTAAACGAAGAGATACCCTACGATGTGGCATACGAACGGGCACTCGGGGCTCTGAAGGAGCTTGCCCCCGAGGCCGAGAGGGAGAAGGTATACATAGGGGTGGAAAACGTCTGGAATAAGTTCCTCCTGAGCCCCTTGGAAATGGCCCGGTTCGTAGATGAGGTCGGTTCGGACTATGTCCGGGCGTACTTCGATGTCGGGAACGTCGTGCTGTTCGGTTTCCCCCAGCAGTGGATAAGGATCTTAGGGAAGCGCATCTGCAAAGTGCACCTCAAGGACTTCGGCCAGAGGGGAGAGTTTACATACCTGTTCCAGGGGGATATAGACTGGCCTGAGGTCGTGCGGGCCCTGAGGGAAGAGGGTTACGACGGATATCTTACCGCAGAGCTGGCACCCTACAGGCACTTCCCCGAGAAGATGCTGAAGGATACGGCCGGGGCCATAGGGGAGTTGATCTCTTTAGCATAATCTAATTTCTACCATAAGAATATCTTAGGGGCACGGTGTGCCCCTTATCGCTCCGTCTCCTCCAGTGTCCCCTCCACCTGGAGGGCCCCCATGAGGAACCAAGCATTGTCGAGGACCCAGTACTTGGGGATCCTCGGGGCATTCCCGGAGGAACTCGTAAAGTCCCACAAGGTGGAACGGTCGCATCTCCTCATACAACTCCACGTCGCTCAGAAGCAACCCGGCCTGAAGGATGAGGTAAAAGCGGGCCTTCCGCCTCGGCATCCTTTCTGAGTGCCAGGTCTCGGACCTCCCGGGCTATGGAAAGATACTTTTCGGATAGTTCCTCCGTATAGTAGGCCCTGTGCCATCCGGGAACCTCCGTCCCGCAACGTTGGTAGTAGAACCATCTGGCCGCCTTCTCCGCAAGTTCGAGGTATCGGCGCCGTTCCCCCAGATGATCGCCTCCTTCACGCCGTCCGCAGCATAACCACCCTGGCAGACTATGGGCCTCAAAGCTCCCGGCGTGGACCAAGTCGAATTGGAGCATCTTCACCTCCCTTACGGTAGGAGCCTATAGGTCCTTACATGTGGCCAGGAGTGGAAGAACCGGAACCCCTCTGCGAACTTAACCCCGCTTTGCCTGCCGCGCAGCCGTGCCAGGATGAGCATATCTTCCAATATGTCCTCTCCCGACCTCTCCTTTAGATGGGGGAACTGGCTTTTGTGCTGGAGGACCATCTCCTTCTTGGTATCTACGACGTCGGTTATGTCAACATATTCCTCTGGCAGGAAGTCCACTCCTAAGTAGTTGTCCATGTAGTACACAGGGGGAACCCAGGGCAGGGAAGGGCTTTGGGTTTTGAACTTGAACGAAGTGGCTATGTACGAGGCGTGGCTCACCAGAACCGATGTCGTCCTGTGGTCGGCATGGTAGTCGGAAGGGGAGTGGGTTATGATGAGGTTGGGCCTGACCTTGCGTATAAGTTCTACCATCTTAGCTCTGTTCTTAAGGTCCTCGAATATCTCTGAATCCATAAGGCCCAAGCAGATGTATGTGGCCCCGATTACCCCGGCGGCCCTTTCCGATTCCTCCCTCCTGACCTTTATGGTCTCCTCCTTAGAAAGCTCCTTGCTCCCCTTGCCGCCGCAGGAGACGGAGGATATGACCACGTCTGCCCCCATCCTGCGGTAAAGGGCCAGCGTCCCCCCACACCCGAGTTCAACATCGTCGGGGTGGGCCCCTACTGCGAGCACCCTTTCTACCTTCATCTTTCCTCCCTCTTTGCCATTTAGCTGCCATGGATATCTCTTGCTTGCTTGAGAAGAGATAAGTATCCGCATCTTCTCGAACTTGGATGAATCTTGGGCTTGGAATGCTCAAGTGCTCTCTGGAGTGCCCTCAAAACAAGCTCCTCGTCAAGACTGCAGGATATCTGCCAACCTCAGCGCGGAAACTGTGCGGCTGTGGTGTCTTCCTGAATAGAAAGAAGCTTGAGGACATCCTCGCTATCTGATAGGCAAGACAGGCTACCTTGACATAGGGGTTGACTTGTCCATCAAATTTAACCTCTTGTGCACGGCGTCGGGGAACTCTCGGACCCACGTATGGCCCGGTGCCAACGTGGTATAGGTTACCTCCTCCTGCGTCGCCTTCGGGGCTTTCCGTCCTCGACCAGACAGAAGTCTACCTGCCTGAGCGCCTCATCTGCACGCACGGCCTGTACGTATACCCGGTCACCTATGGAGAACTTCCTCCCCTTCCGCTCCCCCCGAAGACAGTGCTTCTTCTCATCGAAGAAATAATAGTCGTCCACCAGCGATTCCACGTGCACCAAGCCCTCCACATAGAACTCCTCCAACTCCACGAAGAACCCAAACGGCCGTGCCGAGGAGATAATACCCCAGAACCGCTTTCCGAGGCGCTCCTTCATAAACGCAACCTGCTTGATTTCCACTGAAGCCCGCTCGGCCTCCTCCGCCACCCACTCCCGGTCGGACAGGTGCTGGCCTATCTCGGGGAGGGCCCTGGCCAACTTCTCCTTTTTGGCTTCGTCCATAGTCCCCCGCAACACCTCCCTGAGGGCCCGATGTGTCAGTAGATCGGGATAACGCCTTATGGGGGAGGTGAAGTGGGTGTAAAGGTCGCAGGCCAGGCCGAAGTGGCCGATGTTGTGGGAGGAGTATACAGCCCGCTTCATAGAGCGCAGGAGAAGCTCCCTCACTACGGGCTCCTCCGGGTGGCCCTCTACCTCGGAGAGGAATTTTTGTAGGTATTTAGGGTCTTTAGCCTTATCTGGATGGAAGGGGTATCCTAAAGCTTTGGCGAACCTTGCGAACTCCTCCAGCTTTTCTGGGTCAGGCCTGTCGTGCACCCGGTAAAGGAACGGCACATCCATTTCCACAAGATAAGATGCCACGATTTCGTTAGCTAAAAGCATAAAGGATTCTATGAGCTTATGACTTTCGAGCCTCTCCCTGCG
>DTXA01000387.1 GCA_012962735.1 Candidatus Latescibacterota bacterium | reverse complement strand
TGCAACTTACCAGTCCCGCCTTCGCAGAAGGGACGCCTATCCCGGCAAAGTACACCTGCGACAGCCAGGATATCTCCCCACCCCTGAAGGGGTGATTAACAAGGCGGACTACCGCTTCGACCTACCCGGTGGGGTGGTGTTCTGGCCCAAGTTCAAGAATATGTATCTGTGGAAGCAGTCCTTGGGTATTGAACCGGAAGGAGCTCTGGGAGGTCCTCTCCCTCAACCTCACATACCCGGTCTTCGACCGGGGGAGCTTGGAGTTCGGTCTGGAGTATACAAGGTTCTATAATTTGGTGAAGCGTCCTCCAGCTCCCCCGCCGGGCTATATAGAGAACTTCCAGGGGTTGGTGCTGGCGGCGCAATTCTCCAACCGTGTGGACTTTATGGGGTACCGTCTGGTGAGCAAGGTCGGCATCCGGCAGCATACCCGGTACTTCAAGAAGACCACCCGGACGGGCAACGTCATCTTCGCTCGCATCTACGCCGGGGTGGAGGAGTAGCTTCTTCCGCATTTCTCAGAGGTCCGGTGTTCCGGGCCCCTTATCTATCCGGATCGCAAAAGGGAGGGGAAAGTGGACAAAGCGGTCTTGGTGGTGGGTTCCATAGCCCTGGACACGGTGTACACCCCTTACGGACGACGGGAGGAGATGCCCGGGGGTTCGGGACTCTATTTTTCAGCGGCTGCCAGCTTCTGGGCGCCGGTGCGGGTGGTGGGCGTGGTCGGTGAGGACTTCCCCACCGATGTCCTGGACCCCCTGCGGGAGCGGGGGGTGGACTTCTCCGGACTTCAAGTGGCCTCTGGCCGGACGTTCAGGTGGGTCGGGGAGTACGGGGAGGACCCGGATATGCGCCGCACCTTAGATACACAGTTGAACGTGTTCCAGGACTTCTGTCCCGAGCTTCCCCCTATCTACAGCGACACCCCCTTCGTGTTCTTAGCCAACATAGACCCCGAACTTCAGCTTCGGGTCTTAGAGCAGATAGAGGGGAGGAGGTTTACGGCCTGTGATACTATGGACTTTTGGATAGAGGGCAAAAGGAAGGAGCTCTCGGAGATGTTCTCCCGGGTGGATATGGTGGTGCTCAACCAAGAGGAGGCCCGGACCCTCTCCGGAAGGCGCAACCTGGTGGAGGCGGCCGAGGTCATCGCCGGGATGGGGCCGAGATGGGTATTGGTTAAGAAGGGCGAGCATGGGGCTATGGCCTTCTGCGGGGGGAGAGTCTTCCTTCTCCCGGCCTTTCCCGTGCGGGAGGTGGTGGACCCGACTGGCGCAGGGGATACCTTCGCCGGTGGGGTGATGGGGTACCTGGCCCACGCCGGGGAAGTCTCCGATTGCACCCTGCGCCGGGCTATGGCGTATGGGACCGTGCTTGCCTCCTTCTGCGTAGAGAGGTTCGGATTAGAGGGCATAACGAATTTGGTCCGGTCGGAGGTGGAGGCCAGGTTCGAGGCACTCCGGGAGATGGGGCGTTTCTGAATTTAGGAGGGGATATGGCGAGGATACCCGTGGCGGTGGCGACGTGGCGTTTCGGAAAGGAAGCGGTCGAGGATGCGGCGCGGGTTTTGAGGGGAGGGGGGAATGCCTTAGATGCGGTTGAGGCTGGCATCCGAGTTGTGGAAGCCGATCCCAACGTCGACACTGTGGGTCTTGGAGGTGCTCCGAACTCCGAGGGGGTTGTGGAGCTGGATGCCGCGCTCATGGACGGGGCCACCTGCAGGGCGGGGGCTGTGGCGGCCCTCAGGGATATACTTCATCCCATATCGGTAGCTCGGAAGGTGATGGAGGAGACGTCCCATGTGCTATTGGCCGGAGAAGGGGCGCTCAGGTTCGCCCTGGAGCAGGGGTTTAGGAGGCAGGATTTGACTACCGAGAAAAGTAGGAGGAAGTGGAGGGAATGGAAGCAGGCCAGGTGTCACGACACCATAGGGTTGGTGGTTTTGGACGGAGATGGGAACTTGGCCGCTGGGTGTTCCACAAGTGGTTGGGCTTATAAGCTTCCCGGGAGGGTTGGGGATTCCCCTATCGTGGGGGCCGGTCTATACGCGGACAACGAAGTTGGAGCCGCCGCCGCGACCGGACGGGGGGAAGACATAATGCGTTACTGTTCTTGTTTTTTGGTTGTAGAGTATATGCGCCAAGGTCTTCCCCCACAGGAGGCCTGTCTGGCGGTGCTGAGGAGGATATACGAGCGGGAGGGAGGGAAAGTTCAGCTCTGCTTGATAGCCCTGGACAAGGAGGGCAGGTACGGGACTGCCGGCATGAAAAAGGGCTTCCCATATGCGGTCCACTTGGAGGGCAGGAGCCTCCTTTTAGAAGCTCCGTATTTGGTGGAGACGAGAGGATGAGGCTCGGGGACGTCCTGTTAGCGGCGGTTTTGGGGGTTCCGACCTTAGTGGTCGCCCTGGTCGGACCGGGGCGATTGACCCAGACGGCCTTGGGACACTTGGACTGGAGCCCTTACGTGGAGGAGCCGGAGCGGAGGGCAGCCCCCTCCCTCCGTTCCCGGGTCGTGGGATATCCGGGCTCGGAGGAGGCATACCGATATATAAAGGAGGAATTCGAGCGCATAGGCCTCGAGAACATCACGGCAGAGACCTTCCCGGTGGTCGTGCCCTTGGACCTGGGCGCGAAGCTTAAGGTTTTGGATACAGGCGAGCTGATCCCCCTTTACTGCCTATGGCCCAATCAGGTGAAGCCTCCATCTCTTCCCTCCGAGGGCGTGGAAGGTCCTCTCATATACGGCGGAAAGGGGTCCTTCCGGGAGCTTGACGGGAAGGAAGTCCAGGGGAGCATAGTGTTGTTGGACTTCGACTGTGGCCAGAACTACTTAAACCCACGAACCTTAGGCGCGAAGGCCGTGATCTTCTACGACAACGGCGGGGGGACGAGGGAACAGGCGGCCGAGAAGTTCCTCAAGGTCCCTGTGGACGTCCCCAGGTTTTGGGCCGACGGGGAAGGCGCGGGGAGGCTGTTGGAGCTCGCCCGGAAGGGAGAGCGGGTCAGGCTGAGGGCTTCTATGCGCTGGGAGGAGGTGGAGGCCAAGAACGTCTACGGATTCCTGTACGGCTCGGACGAGCAGATGCCTCCCGGGGAGCGTAGGCGACAGGGCAGGTGGAAGGACCAGATCGTAGTATTGGAGGCCTATTACGATGCGATGTCTGTGGTGCCGGCCTTGGCTCCTGGGGCCGAAAATGCCTGCGGGATTACAGCTCTCCTTCACATCGCCCGGGTCCTCAAAGAACACCCTCCCAAGTACACCGTGGTCTTTTTGGCCACCTCGGCCCACTTCGAGGGCCTTTCGGGGGTCAACAACTTCCTGTACCGCCACTCCCGCAAGAGCGATTTCTTCCGGAAGCGCATCCCCACCGAGGAACGTATAGACTTCCGGCTCTTCGTAGGCCTGGACCTCTCCAGCGGCGACGACAGGGTCGCGGCCTTCACCATGGGCACGTTCTACAACCCCAACTGGGGCACAAATAACTACCAGAAGAACATGATGGCACCGTACGCCAAGAAGTTCTCCAAATACTCCGAGGAGCTATTTCCGGGCCAGGAGAGGTTCGTGGACGCCATAGCCCCTTCCAAGCGCACCTGGAAGAACTTCATGCCCGTGCCCCTGGCCCTTGACCACGAGGCAGCGGCCTTCGTGGGTTTCGGGGCCATTTCATTCGTCACCCCCGACGATGCCCGGGAGCGGGTGGACACACCCTTAGACAGGTTTGAGTACGTGGACGTTCGGGCGCTGACCCGTCAGATACAGACCATAGCCGGCCTACTTCTATGCGCGACGAAGGACCCGGACTTCTTCGTGGAGGCGAAGCTCAACCTCAAGGACCGGGGGCACAGCCTCAAGGGGATAGTATACTGGTTCAACAGGGAGGTACACTTCGCGGTGCCCCAGGACCCGGTCCCGGGGGCGTTGGTGGTGTACCAGCAGCCCGGGCCCAACAGTGTGGCCGGCGTGCGTACCTTGATGGTCGCCCGGACCGGGACAGAGAGGGGGGAGAAGGGGAGGTTCTTCTTCGACATACTGCGCAACACCTGGTCCAACCGAATCTTGGCCTACCAAAGCCGCGGTGGCCTACGCCAAACCAGGGACTTCCGTCAAGGTGCTGATGTCCACCGGGCTCTTCGGGATAAGGTACCTGCTCACCAATGCCCCCGATGAACTCTTAGAGCGGCCGGTCCCTCCCGAGGATGTCACCTGGGAGCTGCTGGAGGTCGCCAAGGGGAGAGGTTATCCCGTGGACCAAGGAGTCCTCTTCCTGCCGGCGTACCTCAGCGCCAAGGACACTTGGGTGTTGGACGACGTGCGTATGAAGATGCTTTCCAAGTACGGTGTGCGCAACGAACGTCTCTTCCGGCTCCACGAAAGGGCCAGGGAGAAGCTCTTGAAGGCTCGCTCCCACCTGACCCGGAGGGAGTACAGCCGGTTCGTGGCCGCGGTCCGGGAGGCGTGGGGCATGGAGAACCGGGCGTACCCCGAGGTAAAGGCCACTGCCAACGATACCGTCCGGGGCATCATCTTCTACTTCGCC
>DTXA01000386.1 GCA_012962735.1 Candidatus Latescibacterota bacterium | reverse complement strand
CGTTAATCCTTTAGGTAATCACCAGAGAATATGAAGAAAGGGTGAAAGGGCTATATTAGGGTAAGCTACCTCAACTTCAAGGGATAGAGTAATCGGATACCTCTTGGACATCAAGACCGGCTTTAGCATCCGGGCGCTGGGGCTTCTGACGACCTTCGAGTATGCAGTGTTCAGGAGGCTGCTGTCTATCACGTCAACTTTTGCGTACGGCCTGCGCTTTACGGATTCGAGGTAATCCTCTACATATTCCGCCTCGGTTATCCTCTCCCAGCGGGCACGGTCGTAGCTGAAGATTCCATACTCGGGCCGTACCTCCTAAGCACTCCGATGGATCGTCGTCGAAGAAGTCCTCCAAGTTCGCTAAAGATAACAAATTTCGCCCCGGATATGAAACTAGGGCTGACAATTTCTGGGATGGTCGGTCCATCATCCCCCTTCTCTTAATCCCGTTTCATAAGTGAGACACACCCGAAAAAAGTGGTGGCCAGCGGTGTTTACGCCATCAGGATGGAGGCAGGAAGCCTTTGGATCTTGGAGAAGATCGCCTTGGTGAGGTAGGCGATCCGTTACCCAAATAAAAAAGCGAGGTTCAAACCCCGCCCTCTTTCTACCTTTATAGCCCCAAAAAGTTCTTCGCTTTGCTCAGATACTTTTACTTTTTGGGGGGGCTCCTTGGTATTAGGGGCCTCTTTAAAGTGAACGATCATCTCTTGGAGATATATTTCTCCATCTCGGCCTCAAAACCTGTACGCCGCAGAAAGGAAAATTCGGGTCTGCTCGTGTCTTTCCGTTATATCTCCTTCCTTCTGGGTAAATCCCCCTCTGACATATGCGAGGTCCAAGGCCAACACCCGGTCTATCAGGACCCCCATCCCGAAGGTCCAGTAGTCCCTCTGATCTCGGATTTCTACCTTAGGTCCTCTCTCCTCCCTGGGGCCTAAGAACGGCAGGGGGTCCTGATAGTATCCACCCCGCACCCTGACAGGCACAAAGGGTAGTAGCACCTCCCCTCCGATGTGGAAGCGGGTGGTCGCCTGGTATCTTCTACGGAAGTCCTCGTTGGTTATCCCCTCTTCCGGAGCTTCGTCGTAGCGGGTCTGGGTCCAGTCGGAATAGGAAAACCCAAGTCCCACTGTGACCAATCCGGGTACGGTCCAGGATAGGCCTCCATCGAAGACCCAAGGCAGGCGCACGTGGTATGAGTAAACCCAGGAATCGGAAGAGTCCCCTTGAACCTCTTCCCACTCCTCCTCCACCTTGTACTGCACTGGAGATAAAACCGCTAACCCAACCCGGAGCCCTCCGGGGCCCCGGAACAAAGCACCTACTCGGATTCCAAATGAGCTGTATTCGTCCTTGAATTCAAGCCGATAGCGGACTTCGGAGGTATCCCCTTCCTGTGAGGACTTTATATCGCTCCAAGAGTTAGACTTTAGGTTTCGGATCAAAAGCCTCTTGGAGAAAGCATTCGACCCCTTCCAAAGCCCCACGGCGGCTCCTAAGGAGGTAGAAGGCGAGACATCTATCGCCCCGGCTATGGCGTACATGCCGAGCCCTCCCTCGTCTTCGGCCCTGCCTTCTTTGTACTGCCCAGTATCCTGGCTGATCCCTTTTATGCCGAAGACTTCGTCGAAGGCCTTTACGGGGGTGTATCCTGCGGAGAAGACCAGGCTGCCTCGGTAGGTGGGGACAGGAAGGACGATCCCTAAGGGGTCGGAAGAGGTCCGGGTAATTCGGTTGTGCCAGGGTGTGCCGTAGAAATGGACGGTGGCAGCATCCTGTCGTTGACAGATACCACCGTAAAGCTCAAACCTCCTTATCTGGGCGAGGCCTGCAGGGTTCCAATATGTAGCCGTGAAATCCTCCGCCACGGCGATATACGCACCACCCATCCCCATAGCCCTCGCACCCAAGCCTGCAAAGCGGCCTATAGTGATCTCTTCCCAGGGGAAGGCGGGGCTCGTCCAGAGGGATACTAGTACTGTAAGCAGCCAGAACTTTCTCACCGCATACCTTTCCTGCGGGAGGGGCGTTTCCTCTTAGAGGAATCGGAGCTTTTAGAGGAATCTCCAGAAGATCTCGACTCTCCCGTGCTCCTCTCCTTCAGGACAGGCTTGAAGCGCGCCTGGGAGACCTCCCCTTGGGGCTCCCTGCCTATCTTGGGCTCCATATCGTAGAAGCCCTCACGACGGCCTGAGGGACGCTTCTTTTCTTTTGGCCTCTGTTCCTCGGGCTTCTCCTGCTGGGTGGTGGTCGTGGTGCTGGGGTCGTAATAGTACCG
>DTXA01000385.1 GCA_012962735.1 Candidatus Latescibacterota bacterium | reverse complement strand
TGCGGGAGGTCTATGTGCGGGAGGGACAAAAGGTGCGGGAAGGGGAAACGATCGGAACCTCCGGCAGGGCGGACGCTCTCTCCCCGCCTATGCTTCACTTTGAGATATTGGACGCCACAGAGGTACTGGACCCCTTGAAGTGGCTGAAGCCCAGGTAACCCGGAGGGACAAAATGGCGATATTCCGCCTGATTCTCATCGCCTTGGGGATATGGCTCCTCGTCCGGGCGGTAAAGGCCCTACGTAAGGCCCCCCGGACGAGGCCATCCGAGAAGCAAAGGCCTCCCTACGAAGAAGATCTGGGAGAGATAGAGGACGCCGAACACGAAGATATAGAGGAGGATTCGGAGGACGACTGAGGCCGCTCCTATTCTTCCGTGTCCGGGGAATACGCCGCCGGCATGAATTCCTCTTCCGAGGATATCTTCAGCTCTACGATCCAGCCCTCGATCTGGCGGTCCCCAACCTTTATAGCCTTACGGGTGCGGCTGATCACTTCGTCGTCCGGGCTGAGCATGCACATATCCGTGCAAAAGATCCTCTCAACGCGTATGTGTTTGGCCATATATATCTCCTAAGAAACGATCGTTCACTTTAAGTTACCGGTGTGCTGACCTCCGCCCGCACCTCCCCTCCTTCGAACCGCACGGCCACCAACTGGGAAACCCCTGGCTCTTCCATCGTAATCCCATATAGGGCATCCGCGGCCTCTATAGTGCCCTTGTTGTGGGTGATCACTAAGAACTGGGTCTCCGCGGCGAACTGCCGGAGCACCTCCACAAACCTCTTCACATTTGCGTCGTCCAACATAGCGTCCACTTCGTCCAGTATGCAGAACGGCCCGGGTTTCTCTCGATAAAGGGCGAAGAGCAGGGAGATGGCAGCGAGGGCCTTCTCCCCGCCGGAGAGCAGGGAGATGTTCTGGAGCTTCTTACCCTTGGGCTGGGCCACAATGTTAACCTGTGCCTCTAAGGGGTCGTCCCCCTCCGAAAGCACGAGGTCCGCCTCCCCCCCACCGAAGAACCGGACAAAGGACTCCCGGAAGTGCCCCCGTACCCGCTCGAAGGTGTCCATAAACTGCCTGCGGGCCTTACGGTTGAGTTCCACGATGGTCTGTCTCAGGGTATCTCGGGCCTCTAAAAGGTCATCCTGCTGCCGGGCCAAGAATTCGTACCGCTCCTTCTCACTCCGGTACTCCTCCAGTGCCCCAAGGTTCACCGGACCCATCGCCTCTATGCGCTCCTGAAGTCGGGCTATCTCCCTCCCGGCCATATCCGGATCGAAGGGTCCCTCTGGAGGCTCCACCTTCCGGAGGTCCACCCCGTATTTCTCCTGCATCCGGGCCCGTAACTCCTGGGCCTCCACCCGGAGCTGGGAGAGCCTGCCCTCCACCTCATGGGCTCTGGAGCGAGCTTCTTCATACTCGGCCCTGTTGCGGCGCACTTCTTCCTCCGAGGCCGCCAACTTTCCTTGGAGAGATATCCTATTTTTTTCCAATACCTTATATTCATCCTCGGCTTTCCGCAGGGCCCGAGTTATCTCTTCGAGCTCCCTCTTGGCGCTCTCCCTCCTGGCCCGGAAGGCCCTCATCCGAGCCTCCCCTTCATCCCGTTCCTTCTGTCTCCTCCTCTGGGCTTCCAAAAGCTCCCCCTCCATCCCCTCCAGCCGCCTGAGCTCCCTGCGGAGGCTTCCTAAGCGCTCCTCGGCGGAGGCCAGCTCCACCTGGACGCCGTGAAGGGCCTCTAAGCGCTCCGCCCTTACGACCTCTCCCCTTGCCAGGGCTTCCTCCTGCTCGGCCACCTGGACAGCCAGCTTCCCCTTCTTCCGCTCCAGCTCTGCCCGTTCCAGACCGTCCTGCACAAGTTCCACCTGAAGGCGGTCGAG
Organism: Candidatus Latescibacterota bacterium; assembly: GCA_012962735.1. Classification (GTDB taxonomy): domain Bacteria; phylum Latescibacterota; class 4484-107; order B68-G9; family B68-G9; genus B68-G9. The sequence goes on along the minus strand of DTXA01000385.1, from coordinate 9,197 downwards.
GACCTCCTTCAGCGAGCGTTCCTCTTCCTCCAAGCGCTGGGCTCGCTCCTGGACCTGGCGCTCTTCGAAGGCCTTTTGGGTGCGCTCCTGGTCCAAGCGCAGCAACCTCTTCCCCAATTCCTCTATTTCCTCATCTGAGGTAAACCTACGTGACTCCAATTTATTCCGCTCCGAGGTGGTCCGGCGCACCGCCTCCCGCACCTCCTTCAACTCCCCCCGATACCGGAAGATCTCCCCCTCTATGCGGCCTATCCTCAGCTTCCGGCTCAACAGGCCTTGCCCTCCCTTGTCCGCCCTCCCTCCCCACACCTCCCCATCCGTCCGCACCCAGAAGCCGTCCTCGGTTATCCCCCCCCATCCGGGACCGAGTGCTAAGGCGGTCTCGAGGGAATCCACCAACATCACCCTGCCTAATAAGCCCTCCAGCCAGGTCTTCACCCGCCCCTGGGCCTGGACCACGTCCAGAACCCTGGCTTTTAAGCCTAGGAGCTCAGGGGGGTCCTCCGGGGGGGAGGAGTCCACGACCCTGTCCAGAACCACGAAACGCACCCTACCCCCTACCTTCTTGCGCCTCAGGAAGGTCACTGCCTCCCGCACCAAGCCCGCCCTGGGAACCACGATGGCCTCTAAGTAAGGCCCGAGGGCGGTCTCTATCGCACGTACGAAGGGCTCGTCCACCTCTATCAGGTCCCCTAAGACCCCAACGACCTTCCCCTTCAAGGGGGACTCCAACAGAAGCGCCCGTACGGCTTCTGAGTACCCCTCGTACTGGGCCTGCATCCTGCGCCAAAATGCGAGCTGCTCCCGCAGGGAGCTTAATTGTGCCTCCAGTTCGTCCCCCCTGCGATGCAGGTCTCTCAGCTCCTTCTGCTTGGCCTCCACCTCGGCCGCTAAGGCTTCTCGGTCCTTCTGCTTCCCGGCCAGCTCCTCCCGGATCACCTTTATCTGAGCCTCCACCTCGGCGCGACGTTTCCTGGTCTTCCGGAGCCCGCCCTCGAGGTGGGCCTGCTCCTGGCCCAGCTCCCGCAGTCGGACCCGGACCCCCTCCCTCTGGCTCTCCTTGCGCTCGATCTCTCCGCCCTTCTTAAACAATAGCTCCACAAGAGCGGCTTCCTCCCGGCGCAGGACCTCTATGGCCTGCCTCCTCTGACGACACCGCTCCTTTAAGGCCTCCACATCCACCCTAAGGGCCTTCTGGGCTTCTAAGAGCTTCCCCCGCTCGCCCTCCCCCCTTTCGAGCTCACCCCGTACGACCTCCAGGTCCTCCCGTACCTCCCCTAACCGCCTCTCTATACCCTTCAACTCCTCCCCGGCCCGCTCCGAGACGGCCTCTGCGGCCGCTATCCGCTCGGAGAGCACAGCGAGCTCCTCCTTCAGCCCGTGTGCCCTCCGTTCCATATCCCGCATACGCCTCCCCAGCTCCCCCAGCCTCCCCTCGACCTCCATTAGTTCCGCCCGGAGCCGCTCCACCTCCCCCTCCCCCCTCCGCAGGCGGGCCGCCAAGGCGGAGACCTGGTCCTTGAGTCTTTCTTCCTCCTCTAAAAGCGGCCGGGCCTCCTCTTCTAAAAGTCCATATCGGCGAGAGGCCAGCTTCAGTTCCAGCTCCCGCACCTGTCTTCGGTAGGTCTGATAGCGTTCGGCCTTGCGGACCTGTCGCTCCAAACCCTCCACCCGGTGTTCCACTTCGGATAGGATATCCCGGATTCGCACCAGGTCGTGCTCCACAGCGTCCAGCTTCTGGAGGGCCGTCTTCCTGCGGGCTTTGTACTTCGTGATCCCGGCTACCTCCTCGAAGAGCTTCCCGCGGTCCTCCGGGTCCTCCGATAGTATGGCCTCCACCATCCCCTGTTCTATCACAGAATAGGAATGCGGCCCGATTCCGGTATCCATCAGGAGGGTCTCTATGTCCATCAGCCTGCAGGGGGTCTTATTTATCAGGTACTCGCTCTCCCCCGACCGGAAGAGCCTCCTGGTGATAGTGACCTCCTCGTACTCTATGGGCAGAAGCCCGTCGGAGTTGTCCAAAGTCAAGGTGACCTCGGCCATACCTAAGGGGTCCCTGCGCTCCGAGCCGTTGAAGATCACCTCCTCCATCCTGTTGCCCCGGAGAAATCTCGGCCTCTGCTCCCCTAAGGCCCATCGGATGGCGTCCACGATGTTGGATTTGCCGCATCCGTTTGGCCCGATGATGGCCGTTATGCCTCCGCCGAAGTTTATGTCCACCTTATCGGCGAAAGACTTAAAGCCGAATATCTCTACCTTCTTCAATAGCATAGCCCGAACCTATAAAAAATCCTTGAGATATGCCTAAGGCCGGATGGTACCCGGCCCTGTACACCAGAAAAAACTGCTCGATTGAAAACCCCATCCCCACCCACACTTCCTGACCGGAGGCCCCGCTGGACAGCCAGAACCCCCGTACGATGGGATAGGCCGCCACTGCCCAGAACAGGGGCGGGAAACGGACCTCCTTCTCCACACCGGCCCTCAAGGTCACATCTCCCGGACGGTAGGCGACCTCCATCCGGAGGACCTGGGGAAGGCGCTCCCGGCCCATTCTGGCACCCAATGGATTGTCCACCGAAAGGCCCAGGGTCCAGGCCTCCGATAGGGCCCCCGAAAGCCCTCCGTCTACACAGAAGGCCCACCTTTCTCCGAAGCCCCTTAGTTGCACCTCCACAGCCCTGAGCCTCAGCCCGACCCTGAGGTCCTTTCTGGGGGATAAGGCCTGGGCTACGGCGATCTGGGACTCTCTGTACCTCGCGTCCCCGAATCTGCGCACCCCCACCGCCCATCCCCTCCAGGCCACCCCGACCTCGGCTCGTTCCAGGGCCTTCAGCCCAAACGGCCTGAGCACGGACGTGCGCCATGCGAATCCCCAGGGTACCTCTGCCGGGTTGTCGAAAGCACCTCCGGACGCTATACCAGGAAAAATTAATAACAAGCACCATAAGATCTTGGCTGGGTTAAAGATCTCCTTCATTAAAGCTTCGATTCAAGTATAGCGAGAGGCTCCTGGGCCGAGCTTATCATCGTCGAAGACATATCCAGCTTGATTCCTCTTCTATAGGGCTAAATTAAGCCTTCTGTGGCCGTCCTCTTCTTTTTGATCGTTTCGTCCATCATCCTATTCAAAAATACATCCTATCTGGTTTCTTGTCAAGTTCTTTCCTTTCAAAATGCTTGAAACTCGGAGCCGAGGAAATATACCCCGACCACCATCAGGAACCCCCCGCAGATATAAAGGGCTGCCCGATGGACCTTTCCGCCAAGGACCCGCCCTCCGGAGGAGCCGGCCAACGAGAGGACGCTCAGCCACCCATAGTCGGTCAGGATGTGGCTGATGTAGAAAATCCCCAGGCCGAGTAACCCGTACCCGAGGAATTTCCCCATATACACCACACCGACAGTGGCCCACCATATAAGCCAGAAGGGGTTAAAGACGCTCAAGAGGGCTCCGGCGGGTAGGGGGGCGACCTGCCCTCGAGTTTGTCCGAGCTCTATGTTTCCCCGTCGGGCGTCCCTGATCAGGCCGTACCCCATCCAGAGGAGGAAGCCCCCGCCGAGCACGGCCACCATCTGGGCCACTGTGTCCCCTCGGAGAGCCTTCCCGAGGCCTAAGGCCAATCCTCCTATGAGCCCCAGCTCGGCTAAGGCGTGGCCCGTGCTCAGCAGAGGCCCCGCACGAAATCCCCACCTTATGCCACCTGCGAAGGCCATGGCCGATAGAGGGCCGGGCGAGAGAACCCCCGAAAAGCTCACAAGAACCCACGACAGGACAAGGGCGAACAGCTTCATAGAAGACAGGCGCAGGAGACCGCCTGCTTTAGGCGGAAAAATGCGCTATTTCACCTCCTTCCCCTCTTGACTTTCGTATCCTCCTCCCTCAGGAGGTTGAAATAGTGCCTCGAGGCGGGCAATAAGGACATAAATTATGGAAGGACAAGCTGCCGACTTTAGTCGGCAGTAGCTGACTTCAACGCCTCCCGCACGGCTGCCTCGGCCAGAATGTCCAGGGCATCGAAACACGGTACAGGGGGCTCCCAGCGGGGAAGCAAAAGGGAGAGTTCTGTGCACCCGGTTACAAGGACTTGGGCGCCAGCCTCGGATAGGTTTCCAGCCACATCTCGGAAGGACTTCAGGGCTTCTTCATGCTTTCCGGCCTTAATGGCCCGAATTCCTTTCATCAGCCGTCCCTGGTCCGGGAAGGGAGGTTCTAAGACCTCAACCCCGAACTCGGAGAAGCGCCTGCGATACAGGCCACTCCGCATCGTCCCGGTCGTGGCCAAAAGGCCCACCCGCTCGAGGTGGGAAGTGGCCCCAGTTACAGTCTCCACCACCTCCCCAATCATATCCAACACCGGAACCGGGACCGCCTCACGTATCTCGTCCAGAAATACGTGGGCTGTGTTGCAAGGGATAGCTAAAAGTTCCGCGCCCATCCCGACCAAGCGCCTGGCCATCCGGCTAAGCGCCTCTACGACCGGACCGGTCCTTCCGGACAGAAGGGCATCGGTCCGGTCCGGGACAGAAGGGTCCATATCTACGACCACGTGGAGATGGTCCTGGTCCCTCTCGGCAGGCGTCTTCTCCACCACCTTGGCCAAAAAGGCCACCGTGGCCTCAGGTCCCATTCCCCCCAACACCCCTAAGACCTTACCCGGCACCTTCTCCCTCCGCAAGCCTTCTAAGGATATCCCAGAACGCTCCCCTGTACCCCCTCTGTATGGCCTCGACCAGGACTTGGTTCTCGTTGTAGTTGTAATTGCGCCTTATATCCTCCCGGGAGGGGAAAAAGAACCTCTTGTCCCCCCTGATGATGCCCCCCACGTACTCGGCGGGGTTCTCCCCTAAGTCTCGTGATAGGTAAAAGACCGGACGAAGCCAATCCGGGTTGTCATCCACCTGCCCCCGAAGGTTCGGGTTCTCGGGTGTGAAACCCTCCTCCACGACGAGCTCAGCCAACCTGGTGTTGGGGTATAATCTTACCCCGAGGGCCACTCCTACCCTGTCGGGAGCGAGCCTGAGCATCTGCTCGATGGCCCCCCGCAGGGTATTTCCGGTCTCCCCAGGGCCACCTAAAAGGAGGTCGAACATACAGACTATCCCGTATCTTCTGCAGAGTCCCACGGCCTTTTCCAGGGCCTCGGGTCCGAAGTCCCTTCCCAGCCGCTCCAACATGCCCTCGTCCCCGTGGTCGACTCCGAAGTCTATCCCCACACACCCGGCCCTCTTCATCAGAGATGCAAGTTCCTCCGAGAAGGGACGGGGGGATGCGTAGGCATACCATTTTATCTTATCCCCGAGGCCCCTGCGCACCAGCTCCTCGCATACGGCTACAGCGTGGAACTCGGGGACGTTGAACTCGGAGTCGCATGTGTGGAAGTGGGTGATCCCCATGCTCAGGAGGCGCTCTATCTCGTCGGCCACGTCCTCCGGTGGGCGGAGGCGGACCCATCGCCCCTTGGAGACCGGGTCCAAGCAGTAGATACACCTCCGGTCGCAGCCCCGCTTGGTCTCGAACCCTGCCATCCCCCCCTCACAGAAATACCTGAGGTTATCTACGGCGCCCCTATGGCTTAGGTTGCGTTCCCCTAGGTCTATGTATCGGATAGGATTCCGCACAAGTCCGTCTTCTGTCCTATAGATCAGGCCAGGTACTTCGGATAGGTCCCCATCCCCTCGAAGGGCACGCAGGAGCCGGGGAAAGGCCTCCTCTCCCTCCCCAACTATCCCAAAGTCGGCCTTCAAGTAGCTTATAACCGCCTCCGGCATGGCCGAGAAGCCCACGCCCCCCAAGATGAGGGGGACATCGGTATGGCGCCTTATCTCGTCCGTTATCTCCTTCGTCCTCTCCAATACGAAGTCCCCGCTGAGGTAGTAGCAATCGTCCGTATTGCGGACCGTGACCCCTATGGCCGCCGGGGAGTTGCCGGAGAAGTACCGGGCTATGTCGGCCCTGGGGTCCTCGGAGAAGGCGAGGTCCAAGATGTCATATTCTATGCCCTCTCCCCTGAGCCCCTGGACTATGTACTCCAGGGCAAGGGGGGCCACCACCGGGCGCATGCGGTTGGGGTTGACTAGGAGAACCTTCATAACTCCCTCTCTCTTGTTACAAGGGCTCTTATATGAATACCCTAGCTACCCCCAAAATCCCCAATGAAGCCGAGATAACGATCGCCCCAGCTAAGAGCACACCTAAGACTATGGCCGGAAAAGCTCTGCGGAACGGAACCCCGAACAGAAACGCCGCAATGGTTCCGGTCCATGCCCCCGTCACGGGGAGGGGTATCCCTACGAACAGCACAAGCCCGATGGGGCCGTATCTCTCCACAAGCCGTCCCCGCCTCCGGGTGCGGGCGAAGAGCCATCCGAAGAACCTGTCCATAGGTCCCCACCTGCACAGGCGCTCCGAAAGCGGTTCCAAAAGTCCCAAGAGGAAGGGGACCGGCAGGAGGTTCCCCATGACCGCCCAGAAATAGGCCTCCTGCCAGCTCAACCCTCCCCCCACCGGCGGAGGGGCTAAGGCCCAGGGTATGGCTCCCCTGAGCTCAGCTATGGGCACGGTCGCTATCAGGAACACCACCACCTCAGCCGGAATGTGTTCCGTCAAAAAGGGCCTCCTCTTAGCGCTTTACAGTAAGCGTTCACAGTCAGCTTCTGGCTGACCGCTTACGCTCTATATACCCTGAGATGGCCTTGCGCAGATCCTCCAGCCCGGTCCCCTCCCAGGCGGAGATCGGGACAGCTCCGGGATGCTGTAAAAGCATCCGCTCCAAAAACCCCGGATGCATCAGGAGGTCCACCTTATTGAGCACCAATATGCTCGGAGTTTCGCCAGCTCCCAGGTCCTCCAATACCTCCCTCACGAGAGCTATCTGCTCCTCGCAGGCCGGATGGCTCACATCTGCCACGTGGAGCAGAAGATCGGCCTCCATGACCTCTTCTAAGGTACTGCGGAACGAGGCGATGAGATGCGGCGGGAGCCTGCGGATGAAGCCCACGGTGTCGGTCAAGAGCACCACCTGGCCGTCCACCCACATCCTCCTGGTAGTTGCGTCCAAGGTGGCGAATAGCCGGTCCTCTATAAAGGCGTCCGCACGGGTCAGGGCGTTGAGCAGGGTGGATTTTCCAGTGTTAGTATATCCTACAAGCGCCACCCGGAACATCCCCTCCCTCCCCCTCCGGCGCACGGCCCTGGCCAGTTCTATCCGCTCCAGCTCCCGGGCGAGCTTCCAGATGCGCTGGCGCACCCTCCTCCGGTCCACCTCCAGTTGAGTCTCTCCGGGGCCCCTCGTGCCTATACCGCCCACTTGGCGGGAGAGGTGGGTCCACTGACGGGTGAGGCGGGGGAGGAGGTACTTGAGCTGTGCCAGCTCCACCTGGACCTTGGCCTCCTTGGTCCTAGCCCTCCTGGCGAAGATGTCAAGGATAAGTCCGCTACGGTCTACGATCTTGGCAGGTATGAGCCCCTCTAAGTTGCGCATCTGGGCGGGAGATAGATCCTCGTCGAAGATCACGAGGTCCACCTCCAGTTCCCTCACCTTGACGGATATCTCCTCCGCCTTGCCCCTTCCGATGTAATACGCCGGGTCTATACGGTCCCTGCGTTGTACCACCTTTCCGATCACCTCCGCTCCGGCGGTATCTGCGAGACGGGCGAGCTCTTCGAGGGAATCCCCGACGGACATGGGGTCCTGCCACGGCAGGAGCACCCCGACCAAGAGGGCCTTTTCCTTCATCTTGACTCGGACAGGTTTCTACGGGCCTCTGCGTTATAAGGATTAACCTCCAAAGCCCTTCTCCACCACCTTCGGGCTTCCTCGATCCTTCCCATCTCGGCGTACACCGCGCCCATGGCGTCGAAGACACGGTCCTCGGGAAATCCCCACCTCAGGGCTTCCCTGTACCAACTCAGGGCTTCCTGAAATGCGCCCAAGCGCTCAAAGGACCGTCCTAAGAGATAGCGGGCTCCAGCGTTCCGGGGGTCCAGGCGGACGGCACGGAGGAGATGTTCCCGAGCTTCTTCCAAGTCCCCGAGCCGGTAGAAAAGCACCCCCACGTTGTGCTGCACTGTCTTAGAATCCGGGACAAGCTCGGCCATACGCTCGAAGGCCGCCGCAGCTCTGGCTGTATCCCCGGCCGCCAGATACGCCTCGCCCTGGGCCAGGCGATAGTTCGAGAGGATCTTACGAACCCAGATATCCTTATGGAAGGGCAGTCGTTCTAAGGAATCTATGTCGCACCTCCGCCAGAACTCCAAGGGGTCCGGGACGTCCTCCCCCTCGCGCAGGGCTCGGAAGACCAGCCCATCCGGGAAGGGCCGCACCCTGGGGATCGCGGGAACGTCGGCCTTGACCTCATAGTACACCGGCCGCTTCCCCTTCGAGAGCCACTTCAGCTCCCTCCACCTCCTGCGTAGGGCCTTGTCCCTGGGGGAGAGCCACCGGTAGTCCGGGCCGTAAGGCTCGCTCAAAGCCCGGCTGTTCCGGCTGACCACCGTCACGTTTGGCATTACTCCCTCCACCTTCTGCAGGTATAGCAGGATGAAGGCCATATCGTCCCCCCGGGTCAAAAGCAAAGCGCCCGGGGCCAGGTTGTGCAGTACATCTTCCCCGAACTTTCTCGCTATGCGGTTGTTGTGGAGGTCGCACCTGTGGAAGTGGGCCGAGAAACCCCAGGCGGGAAGGAAGGCCGAAAGCACTGCTATGGCGGCCCTGAACCGCACCCTCCCCCAGGCCCATGCCAATCCCCTCGCCACGACCAGAGCCACGGCGAAAAGCGAAGGAAGGAAGAACACCTCCACGTCGCTCACATCGTAGTTCGCCCCGAAGGCCACGTCCAGCGCCCATGTCGCACCCAACAGCCCCAAAAGCCCCACGTCCCGGCGCAGAGCCCAGATCCCCGTGAGGAGAAGCGCCAACCCTATCCCGAACTCCCCCCACAGCAGCCGGGCGTACCCCTTCAAATTACCCAGGACCATAAAGAGGGGAAACGAGAACATCCTGGGGCCGTACTCCCGGCCGGAGATGTGATCCCAGAGGTCCGAGAGGTTCCGGATGGGGCTCCAGACGAAGACAGGGTTCAGACGGGAGCGCAGGGGGAGGTACAGATAAGGGGTTATCCCCAAAATGAACAGCCCCGCTGCCCCCGCCCATAGCCTACGGCTTCGAAGCCTTTCACGTTCGGTCCAGAGG
>DTXA01000384.1 GCA_012962735.1 Candidatus Latescibacterota bacterium | reverse complement strand
GTAGAGCTGGCGGACCTTATCTATGAAAGGCATTATAGGCTCCTTGTCCTTGGAGACCAGCTCCTGCATCCTATGGTCCCGGATCATGAAGTTGGTGGCCGAGGTGTCCTCGTCTATGAGCAGGACCTCGGCCCCTACTTCCAAAGCCTCTATGATGTTGGCCGCCTGAGATGTGCTCCCGCTTGCGTCGTCGGTGGAGAACGCCTTAGTGTCCTGGCCGAAGGGGAGATTGGCGATGAAGGGGGAGATATCCACCTTCTCTATGCGCCTTCCATCCTCGGCCCTTATCTTCGTCGTACGGGAGTTCGCCACTACAAACTCCCTCCCGTCCCCCGGGATGTGGTTGTACACCCCCAGCTCCAAGGCTCTAAGGAGCGTGGACTTGCCGTGATACCCCCCGCCTACGATTAGGGTAACCCCCTTTGGTATCCCCATCCCAGTTATGATACCCCGGTTGGGCAGTTCCACCCGCACCCTGAGGGGTTCCGGGGATTCGAAGGGTACCACCCTGCCCTTGATGAGAGGGCGTGGGTCTATCCCGCTGGCCCGGGGGAGGATCGCCCCGTCGGCCACGAAGGCCACCAGACCCAGTCCGTCCAACTGGTCCCTTAGGAAGTCGGCGTCTTCGGCCGTCTCTATGTGCTCGTAGAGGGCTTTCTGGTCGAGGTTCTTGAAGAAGAGGGAGGCCCGCACGATCTGTGGGAGCTCCTCGAAGAACATAGCTTCCGCATGCCTTCCGGCCGCGGTCCTCCCGAAGGCCGGAAGTCCCATCACAAACCTCGCCTCCACATATAGCTCAGTTATGAACGCCGAAGTGCGCTCTAATATCTCCTGTCCCGGCCGGTCTATAGATATCATCCCGCTGTTCCCGGTGCCTCGGTTCCCCCTGCAGAACCTCCTACAGGCATCTGAGAACCTCCTAGTGAGGAAGTCTCTAAGGGCTATCTCACGGCTTCTGTTGTGATGAGCCTCCTTCGGGAACCCCCCCACCTTCTGGGGCACCCGCACCCGCACTCTGCTGGGGGAGGCGAAGGGATCCCCCTGGGCGTGATCCACGAATAGGATGTAATCCCCGCAGTCGTATACACCTTCTATGTCCTTGTAAGCCTTATACCCCCTTCCGTCTATCCTACGCAACGTCCTCCTTAGATCCTCCGCCGTCTTCATCCCTTTCACTCCCTCCTCCAGTGCACACGGGTCAGCCGCACGTCCTCTGAGAATTTGATCTCTAACTCTCCGGAATATGCGCTGTGCACTGCCCGGCCTATACGCTGGGCCAGGTGTTCGCTGGTGGTGGTGATCTCCACCCTGTCACCCTTATCCTCAACTTCCATGATGCGTTCCAAAGGGTTAAACCCCATAGCGTCTTCCTCTTCGTTTCGGGCCAGGTTCAGGATCTCCTCCTTATTCCGGGCCAGAAATCCTCCTTCCAACACCACAATACCCTCCGGCAGACCGTCACGTATCCGCCTGCAGGCCGGACAGAGCACTTCTTTGGCCTCCCTCCGTTCCTCTTCGGTTATGTCCAGGTGGAGGTACCACCGCTTATTGCGGTAGACAGCACCGCATCGTCCGCAGACCGCTATACCCTCATCTATATCCTGGGCGAGGTAAGGATCGGAGCTTGTGGTCAGATCACTGCGGGCGTGGGGTATGTCTTTCATAGCGCCTCCTCGAGTTCCACAAATGTCAATTCCTCCAATGTCATTCGGCGCACATCCCGGGCCGAAGTCGGAGGCTGTGTTCTTTTTCCCTCCTTCAACACGGTCCGGAGCAAGGGCTCGTACTCCGTCCCGCAGGAGCAAATCGGGCTGTATGGCCTCCCCTCCGGGGCCACTACGACTCTGTGACAGGAAGTACAGCGCCACACCTGTTTGGCCCCGGAGGGTTTGCCCCGCTTAGCTATGGGCTTCCCCTCTATCTCCACGATGTCCATAGAGAAGTCCAACACCGGGGCGTTGCTGATAGCAGTGCCTACACCGTAGGCGTCGGCCAAGGGGTTGAGGCGCAGAATCTCATGTTCATCTATGCCGCCGCTCACGAAGAGCTTGACATGCCCATATCCCCTCAGGTCCAGTTCCCAGCGCACCTCCCGGAGTATCTTGAGGAAGTCCCCTCTCCTGGAGCCGGGTGTGTCCAACCTCACGGCGAAGAGATTCTCCCCCAATGCCTGGGCAGCCCGGAGGGCCTCGAACTTCTCGTCCTGGAAGGTGTCCACTAAAGCCACCCGTCGTACCTCGGGTTCTATCACCTCATCGAAGGCCAGGATAGCCTTCACCACATCTCCCATCAGGAGGACCAGGGCGTGGGGGATGGTGCCGGTGGGAGGTATGCCGAGTTCCTCGGCGCTACGGACTACAGCCACACCGTCGCATCCGCCTATGTACGCATATCGCTCTACGAAAGGAGCCAGGGCCGGGTGGGCCCGCCTGGCGCCGAAGCTTATCACGAGCCTTTCCCCCGCTGCCTTCCGGCATCTGGCCGCTTTGGTGGCGACCCCGGAGGCGTGGCAGAGTAAGCCCAATATCGCTGTCTCGTAAACCCCGAAGTCCAGGTATTGCCCATCTATCTCCATCACCGGCTGGTCAGGACCGAATACCGTCCCCTCCGGCATGGCCCGGACCGTCACCTCGAGCCCGTCGAGAAGGTCCAGGGCGTCCTCCACCCCTGCCAAAACACCCCAGGGATAGTCCTCGGGGAGGCTTTTGACCACGAACTCGGCCCTCACCCACTTATCCATCCCCTTGGCCCGGAGGATGCGCCGGGTGCGCTCGAAGTACACATCCGTCACCCTGCCGGAGCGGATATCGTCGGGCGTGGCTATGTGGAACTCGGCCACAGCTATCTCCGAGGTTTTAAGACTTCCCTTATCTGCTTGAGGGCGAATCTACCGTCTTCTTCGTCCAGAGCGGCCACGCAGTCCTCAGGGACTTCCACCTCGTACCCCCGCATCAAGGCGTCCACTGCAGTGTAGAGCACGCATATGTTGGTCACACATCCTGTTATGATTAACTTCTCCACTCCCAGTTCCCGTAGCCTGTCCTCTAAGTCGGTCCTGAAGAAGCCAGAGTAGCTGACCTTGGGGATCACCAAATCTCCATCCTGCGGGGCCAACTCTTGCACCACCTCCGCCCC
>DTXA01000383.1 GCA_012962735.1 Candidatus Latescibacterota bacterium | reverse complement strand
GGTCAAGGCCAAAGCCATCGCTATCGCCATCGCTGAACTGGAGGTGGAAGCGGTCGGCCGGGAGGGTGAGACCACCCCCCTGGAGCTAGGCGACCCCGATGTGCTCAGGGATCCAGAGGGGAATGACCTCACACCACGGGCCATCGATGGAGCCATCACCCTAGAGAGGGCTATGGAGCTCATATTAAGTGAGGTCTTCGCCCTGCCCAATCCTGTCAGAAGAGGCTCCAATGCGGTCAGATTCTATGCCGAAGGCTCGGGGATCGCCGAGATAAAGGTCGGGATCTATGACCTCTCCGGGGGGGAGATCTTCAACAGCGGCTGGGTGGGGAACGGCTTCGAGTGGCCCCTCCTGAATGGCCGGGGCGAAGTCGTCGCTAACGGCGTCTATCTTTATGTCCTCATCGTTCGGGGCTTCGATGGGACTATCCTCCGCAGCGTGGTGAAGAAGCTGGTGGTATTACGCTGAGCCCGTCCTCTTCCTATAAAATGTATCCGTAAGGCCTCTCGCCCCTGCTCCTGAATCGAATCCCGCCATTCCGTTATCTCCATTACAGACATATGGTCCATAGCGGCATTACCATCTTCCTAGCGACCTTACGAGGTGAGGAAGGAGGCCGGTAATGGAGAAGCTGTGGTTGCAAAGGGGCACAAATTTGACTAGGCTAACCCTAAGGAAGGAGGGGATAGAAATGGTTGGCAGGAAGGCTCCTCTTATATTGGCGATGGTATTGGCCTTTGCCGGATTCCTAAGTTTCACGGCGTTGGCCCAGATCGAAGTGGTGGATCTCGGCTATCAAGCTAAGCCGCTGAACCCGGGTGCGACCCCCCCGGCCTGCGCCGCGGGAGAGACCCTAGAATGGAATGATGCGGCTTTAGTGATGAAGGTAGAGATCAAGGATGTGGACTTCCCCGCCCAGGATAGGAGCAATGTCACGGTCACCCATATCCAAGTGAGCAACCTAGGGACCGTTGAGGTCGAGGCGATCCAGAACATCGTCTTTCTGGATAAGGACAACCGGTGCATAGGTCCACCATGGGCCATAACCTCCTGGGGTGAAAACCATGATATAACCGACTGGGTCATCCCCGATGACAGCACCCAGATCCTCCAGGTGGTGGTCTTTCTCGACACCTCTGGGAATCTAGGGAATCTCTACCAGGGCAAGACCCTGAGGCTCCAGCTCCGATTGACATATGAGGAGCAGCCGAGCGGTTTTCCTGCCCCTCAAACCTTCACCTCCCCTGGGATCGAGGATAAGGCCCCAGAGACCATCTGGAATGGGGGGTTTGAGTCGGCAGCGGACAACAACTATAACGGCGGGGTCTTGGCCCTCGGGGGGACCCATATCGTTCAGGAGTTCACCCTCTGTGATGACGATGCTCAGCTCTCCCGCCCTGTGCTACGCGAGGTCTGGGTGACAAACCTCGGGGATGCTGATCAATATGACTTGGCCGAGATCCATCTCTATGTCAAGGGCACCCCGACACCGATCGCTACAATCCAGATACCGGCGACATCGTTCGCGCCCGGAATCCCCGTCAAGATCACCCCCGACGATTTCGGTTATACCTTCACCGATGACACCTGTGCTACCTTCCAGATCGGAGTGAAGGTCTCACCATATGCCTTCCCGGGCCATACCATCCAGTTCCATACCACCGCCTATGCCGAGGAGCCGAGGGGGACCGCAATCGATACCAGCGTCGCTCCGGAGGTCACCGACGGGACCGCCGAGGTGATCGCCACGGCTCCCCTCGGGAAGAACATCATCACCATCAGCACGGTCCCGAACCTCCCAGCGGGGGCCGAGGGGTTCGTGATCTTCCACTGGAAGTCTTACGACCCGGCCGTCGGCCTGGGGGG
>DTXA01000382.1 GCA_012962735.1 Candidatus Latescibacterota bacterium | reverse complement strand
TGGGGCCCCAATACTCCAACACTCCAACACTCCACGTGCCCTGCAAAGGGTCCAAACTGTTAGGTAAATTCTCTGGAAAATTGAAACATGCCCAACTGTCCTGCCTTTTTTTACCTCCGCCTTTGTCTCTACCTGTCCTTAAGGGGAGTGAATGATGCGTGCCGATTTCCTGCAGAGACAGCCCTACCTCTGGATGGCTTTAGTGATGGTTGGGGCCCTTCTGATCTCCTTTGGGTTCGGTTTCATATACCCTGGGTTGGTGTCCCACCCGGAGAGCATTCTGCGGCTTCCTTTGCTTTCGTGGTGGAGGAATCTTCCCCTGATCTTTTCCAGGGACTTTGTGGGGTTCACTGCAGGACAGTTCCAGCCTTTAGGTTATGCTCTCCTGGCCGTTGTGCGCACCTTTGTGCAGCCGGACGCCTCCCTGTTCTGGCATCTGTGGCTGGTTGGGTTCCATGTGCTCAACGCCCTGTTGGTGTTCTCTTTGGTACGCGTTTTCACCCCCCGCACCGGCCCGGCCCTGTTGGCTGGGCTGGTCTTCGGGCTGCATCCACTGGCTTCGGTGGCCGCCGGACAAGTCGTGCGTTTTCCCTACTTGCTGGGGCTGACCTTCTTCTTAGCCTCGCTGAGGCTTTATATGGCCTACGACCAGCGGTCGAGGAAGGGGCTCTACGAAGCCTCCGTGCTTCTGTTCCTGCTGAGCATAATGACCTGCAAAGCCGGGGCGGGTCTGCCCCTTTTTCTTTTGGCGGTTGAGGGGCTGTACCGCCGGAGGGGGCTCCGCACAGCTCTGCTTCGACCTATCCCCTTTGTGGGAGTGCTCCTTGTGGTAGCCCCTTTCTGGC
Source organism: Candidatus Latescibacterota bacterium (assembly GCA_012962735.1). Classification (GTDB taxonomy): domain Bacteria; phylum Latescibacterota; class 4484-107; order B68-G9; family B68-G9; genus B68-G9. The sequence goes on along the minus strand of DTXA01000382.1, from coordinate 2,317 downwards.
TGTACTGGAGGCCCCATCCTCTCCTTTACGAATATATAGAGTTCCCCGAAGGAGCCGGCTGGTATAGCTTCCTTTCGGCGGTGGGAGCCAGCGGGCTCTACCTTAAGGGACTTCTGTGGGGAGGGGGCGTCCCGATAGTCCTGCACGAGGTTGCTGAGCGGATCTTCCGCGCCTTCCACTGGAAGTTCCTGTTGTGGGGGGCAGTGGATTTGGCTCTCTTGGCGGCAGCAGTTCAGGCTGTGCGGAAGGGGTATTGGGCTGGGCTTGGAGTGATCTGGGTTTTCTGTGGGATGGTACCCTTTGCCTCTACCGCCTGGAACGGGGTGGAGGAGTACCTCTCGTGGGTCTACCTCTACCTCCCTGCGGCCGGCCTGGCTTTAACAATAGGGGGGCTGGTCGAGCTGTTCTGGAAGATCGGGGAAAGGGCCGTGCGGATAGGCGTGGTGGTGGCAGGATGTGCGCTGGTGGTGTACTATGGATATGGGCAAAGTCGGCTGAATATAGCCTCCCGATCGGAACGGTCCTACTGGACGTCCGTGTACCGGCTCGCGCCGACCCAGAGGGCCTCCCTGGAGTTAGGGAAGGCGCACCTACAGGAAGGGGATGTTGGGAGGGCCTTGGAGTTTCTGTTTTCTCCCTATGTAGAGCAGCTAAGGGATCCCTCTCGTGAGATGAGCACGTACTACGGTCAGCAAGGGGATCTGCTGGCGGCTGCGGTACACTTGAATATGGGCGTGGGAGAGGATGTGGGGCTCCAATTACAGGGGTACGAAATGGCCCGGGCGATGCTGTTTTACCGAGCTGGAGCCTTGGACCACGCAGAGGATGCTCTGGGGAGGGTCCTTACGGCGAACCCTTTCCATACGGGTGCCCTAGCGCTTTTGAGCGGAGTATGGACGATCAAGGGCTACATGATCGCCGCTAAGAGGGTTCTATCTGAAGCCCTGCGGATCGCACCTTCCCATTCGGAGCTCCTCCGGGCGGCCCATCGGCTGGAGGTGCAGGCTCACGCGGATACCTCCCGTGTGATTCGGCCTCCAAGCCCCTCTTGGCTTCGGTATGCCCTTCAAAGGGTACGGGAGGGGCCTGTCCCCCAGGGGATCGTGCAGGCCAGTGCCCGCCACCCGGAGGATCCGGTGCTCCAACTGGAGGCTGGAATCTGCCTGATCCGGGAGGGGAAGGCGGACAGCGCCTCGGCCAAGCTAAACTTCGCGGCTCGGAGACTTCCCTTGTGTGCCTATGTCTGGGCAACTAAAAGCTGGGCAGAGGCTCAGGCCGGAGCGTATGGAGAGGCTCTAACTACAGGCCAGCATGCACTGGAGCTAGATCCAGGCAATGCCGTCGTGCACGGGGTCTTAGGGCTTCTGTATGACAAGGTCGCCCAGGGATCGGAGGGCCTGGAAAAGGCGGTATGGCACTATCAGCAGGCCCTTCGGTTGACTCCACGCAATGCCGCTGTGCACAACAACCTGGGGGAGCTTTTGATCCGCCAGGGGAAGCCTGAAGAGGCTGCGGAGCACTTCCGGCGAGCCCTCCGACTCAGGCCGGACTATCCGGAGTCCCATTATAACCTGGGGAACCTTTTGATCCACGAAGGGAAGTTCCAGGAGGCCATCCTTAGCTTTGAGGAGGCGTTGAGGCTTCGGCCGGATTTCATAGAGGCCCGAAGCAACTTAGGAGTGGCTCTTCTTCAGGAGGGGAGAGTCCGGGAGTCCGCGGAGCAGTTCCGCCGGATTCTCCGGGTCCGGCCTGATCGGGATAAGGCCTGGGAGAACTTGGGGACGGTGCTTGTACAGCAGGGCCGATTCCGGGAGGCTTTGGAGGTGTTCCGGAGGTGGAGCACTCTGGCCCCTGATCGACCTGGGGCGATCCTGAGCCAGGCCTGGCTGTTGGCTACCTGCCCGGATCCCCGGGGCCGAGATGGAAGAGAGGCCATCGGGCTGGCCGAGCAGATATGTCGGGCCAGTGGGTATCGCAGTCCCGGAGCGCTGGGGGTGCTGGCGGCGGCCTATGGGGAGGAGGGCCAGTACGAAGAGGCCATGCGCTATGCCCAGAGGGCCCTTGAGCTGGCTATGGCAGGCGGAAAGGATAAGCTGGTCCACCAGATAGAGGAGCAGCTCAAGCTGTACAAATCCCACCGGCCATATCGGATGCGACCATAGCCGGAAGCGCGTCCCAGCTTCCAGCAGCGCGTGGAGAGGCTCCTGTGAGCCAGCCCACTCAGAGCGTGGGTGAGGGGGTGAGCGGGTGAGGGGGTGAGCCTGCCCACCTGCCCACCTGCCCAGAGGCTCAGGTGTTCCGCAATTCGCACTCCGCA
>DTXA01000381.1 GCA_012962735.1 Candidatus Latescibacterota bacterium | reverse complement strand
GCCAACTACATAGGCATAGACGAGGAGAGGTTCGAGAGGCTCAGGAAGCCCGAGAGGACCTTGCCCCTGGACACTTCCAATCCCTTCTTCATGTACGATCCAAACAAATGCGTGCTCTGCGGCATCTGCGTGAGGACCTGCGACGAGCTCCAGGGCGTAAACGCCGTAGACTTCGCCTTCAGGGGCTTTGCGACCGTGGTGAGCCCCTTTGCAGGCAGACCGCTTGCCGAGTCGGTATGCGAATCGTGCGGCGAATGCGTGGTGCGCTGTCCCGTCGGCGCTTTGATACCCAAGAACTTCCAGCAGCCGTCCAGGGAGGTCGGGACCATTTGTCCCTACTGCGGATGCGGCTGCGGAATCTACTTGGGTATAAGGGGGAACTCCATAGTAAGCGTGCGTGGTGACCGGGAGAACCCTGTGAACAGGGGATCATTGTGCGTCAAGGGCAGGTTCGGGTACGATTTCGTGGGCCATCCCGACCGCCTGACATCCCCGCTGATAAAGAGGAACGGAGAGTTCGTAGAGGTGAGCTGGGACGAGGCCTTGGATCTGGTGGCCGGAAGGCTCGCCGAGTACGGAGGGGACGAGTTCGCTGCCATCTCCTCCGCGAAGTGTACCAACGAGGAGAACTACCTCGTGCAGAAGTTCGCAAGGGGGGTTATGGGATCGAACCACATAGATCACTGCGCGCGGCTCTGCCACGCCCCTTCGGTCGCGGGCCTCGCACAGAGCTTCGGAAGCGGGGCCATGACCAACTCCATAGATGAGATAGCTTACGCAAAATGTATCTTCGCCATAGGTACTAACACCACCGCCGCACATCCCATAATAGCTCTTAGGATAAAGGAGGCCGTAAGGAGGGGGGCGAAGCTTATCGTGGCCAACCCGAGGGAGATAGACCTCTGTCGTCACGCTTACATCTGGCTCCAGCATCGCCCGGGCACGGACGTGGCCCTCCTTATGGGGATGATGCGGGTTATAGTGGAAGAAGGGCTCCACGATACCGCCTTCATCGAGGAACGTTGCGAGGACTTCGAAACCTTCGGAAGATCGCTCGAGAACTTCGACCTGGACTTCGTGGAGAGGACCACTGGGGTGCCTAAGGAGAAGATAGTCCAGGCCGCCCGCGTGTACGCCACCGATAAGCCGTCCACCATCCTCTACTCCATGGGGATCACACAACATACCCATGGCACCGACAACGTACTTGCGGTCAGCAACCTTGCGTTGCTCACGGGGAACGTGGGCAAGCCGTCCACGGGAGTCAATCCCCTCAGAGGGCAGAACAACGTCCAAGGAGCCTGCGATATGGGAGCACTGCCCAACGTGTTCCCGGGGTACCAGCGGGTGGACGATCCGGAGGTGAGGAGGAAGTTCGAAGCGGCCTGGGGCCGCGAACTGAACGGTTCCCCTGGCCTGACGCATATGGAGATATTCGACGCCATATACGACGGAAGGATAAAGGCCCTTTACCTTATAGGCGAGAACCCCATGCTCAGCGAGGCGAACTCGAGCCACGTGGAAGAAGCTATCGAGAAGCTCGAGTTCTTCGTGGCCCAGGACATATTCCTCTCGGAGACGGCCAGATTGGCCGATGTCGTCCTACCTGCCGCAAGCTTCGCCGAAAAGGACGGGACGTTCACCAATACCGAAAGGCGGGTCCAGCGGATACGCAAGGCCGTGGAGCCTCCGGGGAATGCTAAGCCCGATTGGTGGATCGTATGCCAGATCGCCAAGAGGATGGGGGCAGAAGGATTCGATTACTCACATCCGGGAGAGATAATGGAGGAGATCGCCTCCCTCACCCCGAGCTACGGGGGCATCTCCTACGATAGGTTGGAGGAGGGGGGCCTTCAGTGGCCCTGTCCGGACCGGGAGCATCCCGGGACCCCTATCCTACACACGGAGCGGTTCGCCACCGAAGACGGCAAGGGTAGGTTCGTGCCGCTTTCTTACATACCCTCCCGGGAACTTCCCGACGACGAGTATCCCTTGATCCTCACAACAGAGCGCAGCCTCTTCCACTTCCACACGGCCACGATGACCGGAAGGGTTGGAGGACTCAGCGCCCTGAGGCCGCAAGAGCTCGTCCAGATAAACCCCGAGGACGCGAAGGTCCTCGGGATAGAAGACGGCGAGCTCGTGAAGGTGGTCTCCCGCAGGGGTGAGGTCGTCGCTAAGGCGAGGGTGACCGAGGTCTCCCCTCCGGGGGTGATCTGCATGAGCTTCCACTTTTCGGAGAGCCCCACGAACGTCCTCACCAATCCCGCGTTGGACCCCGTTGCCAAGATTCCGGAGACGAAGGTATGTGCGGTACGGATAGAAAAGGTGGGATAGATGTCGGCATCGTGCTTGCGGGAGGCAGGTCCTCCCGCATGGGGAGGGACAAGGCCGGAATCGTGCTCGGAGGAAGGACCTTCATGGAAAGGGCGATAGATGCCCTGAGGCCCCTCTGTGCCGAGGTCTGGGTGGTAGGGAGGGACGGAGGGAAAGGCGAGGTGAGGTTCCTGAGGGACGAACTTCCCGGCCTCGGGCCCATAGGCGGACTTTACACCGGGCTTAGAGCCTTGGGGGACGGGAGGGCCATCTTCGCCGCCTGCGATATGCCATTTCTGGAGCCCGAAGTCTTAAAGCAACTTTTAGGATACCACGCCGAGGCCGTAGTCTTCAGGCTCGGCGGGAGGGTACAGCCTCTTCCTGGCGTGTACAACGCCCGTCTTGTGGAACGCATCCTCGGTCAGGTGGAGGCAGGGGAAAGGTCGCTTATGGCCCTGTTGCGGGCGTCCTTTACGGCATACGTGGAGCTTTCGCCCTCAGAGGCCAGGGTTCTCTTAGATGTGGACACCCCCGATGACCTTGGGCGTGCCGAGGGCCTTCCCAGGGAGGAAGCGTGGACTTCCGCAGGTTGAAGGTCAAGAGCAAGGTATGGGTTGAACTCGAGGGTAAACCCGTGCTCGGGGACGCCAAGGTGAGGCTTTTGGACGAAATAGATGCTAAGGGGAGCATCAAGGCCGCGGCCTTGGCCTTAGGTATGACCTACAGGGGGGCCTGGGCCAAGCTCAGGGCCATGGAGGAGAGGCTCGGTGAGAAGTTGGTGGAGAGGAGGTCCGGAGGACCTTCCGGAGGAGGTTCAACGCTTACGCCCTTCGCGAGGGAGTTGATGAGAAG
>DTXA01000380.1 GCA_012962735.1 Candidatus Latescibacterota bacterium | reverse complement strand
GTAGCTGCGGGTCTTGGATTTGTACATGAGGATGTGGAAGGGGCAGTTCATGGGCTTGAGGAGGTACGCCTGGTCTTCCACTTCCATAGGAGAAAACATGCTCTCCCTGAACCAGGCCATATGCCCGCTTCTCTCCCAAAGCTCCACCTTGGCGATGTGGGGGGTGTACACCAGTTCATATCCCCTCTTGTAGTGCTCCGTCCTCCAGAAGTCCTCTATGATGGTCCGGACCCTCGCCCCCTTAGGATGCCAGTAGACCAACCCAGGACCCCCGTCCTCTTGTATGCTGAACAAGTCCAGTTGCTTACCGAGCCTGCGATGGTCCCTGCGCTCTATCTCCTCCCTGCGTCTGAGGAACGCCTCCAGATCCTCCTCTGAGGGGAAGGAGATGCCGTATATGCGCTGGAGCATCGGCCTTCGTTCGTCCCCCCTCCAGTACGCCCCGGCCACAGAAAGCAACTTCACGGCCTTTATGTATCCGGTGGAGGGCACGTGGGGGCCGCGGCAAAGGTCCACGAACTCCCCCTGGCGGTACAGGCTCACAGTCTCTTCCTCTATATCCTCCTCCAAAAGCTCCACCTTGTACCGCTCGTCGCGTTCGGACATAATCCTTATGGCCTCGGGCCGGGGTACCTCTTCCCTTCGGAACGGGATGTCCTGTCGGATGATCTGGAACATCCGCTCTTCAATTCTGCCCAGGTCTTCATCCGAAAAGGGCTCCGGCATATCGAAATCGTAGTAGAACCCCTCCCGTATGGCCGGCCCTATCCCCAATTTGGCCTCCGGGAGGAGCTGCTGAACCGCCTGAGCTAAGATATGGGCGCTGCTGTGCCAGTATATCTCCTTGCCCTCCAAGTCCCCAAAGGTGAGGGGCTCGACCACGGCGTCCTCTGAAAGTCCGGCCGACAGGTCCACCAACCTCCCGCCCACCCGGGCTGCAAGAAGCTCCTCGGAGGGCACCTTTCCCCAGTCTCTCAGGATCTCTCCGACGGTCGTGCCCTTGGGATAGGAACGATCGGCTCCGTCCGGAAAGGTGACGGTGATGTAAGCCTCGCCAACGTCTTGAAGCTCCGGAAGCATCATTTCAAGAGCCTGGCGAAAAGCTTTTCGTGGTCGCGGCACAGCATCCAAAAGTAGCGTATCTCATCCCGGGCGATGGCCTCGATCTCACATGCTTCCTCGCCTATGGTGTAGCATAGGTACTGGACGACGATGTGTTCTTCTTTGGCCGCCTTCCGGAGCTTTCCGAGCAGTTCTCGCATATCTTGGAAACCTCTCCCGTTCGGCGTCTGAATATAGCCAAAAGCCTCTCCCCAGTCAAGACTTTTTCCTCATAAACATCTCCAACACCCTCCGTACCTCCTCCAGCCGGCCCAAGGGGTCCCTTGAGGAAAGGGGCACCTCCACCCGCACACCCCCAGAGAGGTCGAACCTGGGAACTGCCCCCGAGCGCCGCACCAACTCCAAAAGGGTGGCCCTTGTGGGAGGTTCTCCGAACTCCACCCGCAACAGCCCGTCCTCGACCCGGATGGCCTCAGCACCGGCCCGCCTGGCCACCTCACGGATTCTGGCCGCCTCCAATAGGGCCCAGGCCTCCTCGGGAGGCCTGCCGAACCTGTCCCTGAGCTCCTCCTCGAGCTCCTCCACCTCCTCCAACCCGGCCTCCGCAAGCTGTCGATACAGGGCGATGCGCTGGGCCTCGTTGGGGACGTAGGCCTCCGGCAGAAAGGCGTCTGCGCCCAGAGAAAGGCGTGGTTCGGCCTGGGCTTCCTCCACCTCTCCCTTCAGCTCCCTCACCGCCTGCTCCAGTAGCTTCAGGTACAAGTCCACCCCCACCGCCTGGAGAAACCCGTGCTGTTCCGGCCCCAGGATGTTCCCCGCCCCCCTGATCTCTAAGTCCCTAAGGGCCAGCTTCACCCCGGAGCCCAGTTCCGTGAACTCCTCTAAGGTCCTGAGGCGCTTCCTGGCCTCGGAGGTGAGGTTCCTCAGGGAGGGAACCAAGAGGTACGCATAGGCCTGCACGTCCGACCTGCCCACTCTGCCTCTGAGCTGATAGAGCTGCGCAAGGCCGAACCTGTCCGCCCTGTTGACGAAGATAGTGTTCACGTTAGGCATATCCAAGCCGGCCTCTATTATCATCGTGCATACCAGCAGGTCATACTCCCCCCTGAGGAAGGCCAGCATAACCTCCTCCAGCTCCCTCTCCCGCATCTGGCCGTGCGCCACCCCTATCCTGACTCCCGGCACTAGCCTCCGTAGGTACTCTGCCATTGAGTATATCGTCCTCACCCGGTTGTGCACGAAAAAGACCTGCCCCCCCCTCTCTAGCTCCCTGTATATCCCCTCGGCTATGCGCTTAGGGTTGAAGGGCATTATCTCTGTCACCACCGGCATCCGGCCCCTCGGGGGGGTGGAGATCATGGACATATCCTTCAGCCCCGAAAGCGCCATATACAACGTGCGTGGTATGGGGGTAGCGCTGAGGGAGAGTACATCCACCTCGAGCCTGAGCTGTTTGAGCCTTTCCTTCTGCCTCACCCCGAACCTGTGTTCCTCGTCTATGATCACCAACCCCAGGTCCTTAAACCGCACATCCTGGGACAGCAGCCTGTGGGTTCCGATCACGACGTCCACCGTCCCCCTCACAAGTCCCTCCAAGACCCTCCTCTGGTGGGCTGGGGTGCGGAACCTGCTGAGCATCTCCACGACCACGGGGAAGTTTCGAAGGCGTTCGGAGAAGGTGCGGAAGTGCTGTTCGGCCAGAACGGTGGTGGGGACCAACACCGCCACCTGCTTCCCGTCCATCACGGCCTTGAAGGCAGCCCTTATGGCGACTTCGGTCTTCCCAAACCCCACGTCCCC
>DTXA01000379.1 GCA_012962735.1 Candidatus Latescibacterota bacterium | reverse complement strand
CGGGACCTCCACGAGGGCCCCCGAGGATGGCCGGGTGTTCGTGCGCAACGACACCCCCAAGTCCGGCTACCCTTATCCGATCAGCGTGAGCTACCTGCACCCGGGGGAGACCGGACCCGAGCCGGTGGAGGTCTTAGTGAATGCAGGGCAGACCAAAGAGGTCACCAAGGACATACTCAAGGGCGGCACCAAGGTGACTTTCACGATCGTAGGCCATACGCCCAGACAGCAGCCCAGGGCCGATGTGGAAGTGACGGTGGACGGGAGCATCACCATAGTGGTCACCAGGGTATACAGCCCGGCCGCCTACGACAACCCCAGGGTGGACTATTACATCACCGGAGCCCCAGGGTGAGGAGAAGCCGGGCTGAGGGGCTATCCAAAGGTTACAGCTTTTTTCTTCCCTTTGCCTACAGCGCCGCTATCGGGGCCGTCTGGGTCGCTCTTCCATTGAGGGCCATGGACTTGGGCGCTAAGCCGGCCCAGTTGGGAGGATTGGGCACAGCCTGGGCTGGGGCCATGGTGGTCTCGGCCGCTCTCTTGGGCCGGGCGGCAGATCGCATCGGTCCTTCCAAGATGGCGGCGTCGGGTGCTTTGTTGGCTGGACTTTTGCTCTTAGCACTTCCCCTTGCCCCCAAGATCTACTGGCTGTTCCCTGCGGCCGGCCTTATAGGGATGGCCGGAGGGGCTTTCTGGCCAGCGTTGGAGGCCTGGGTGGGGAGAGGAGAGGGATTGGCCGGCCGCATTAGCGCCTTCAACATAGGCTGGTCTTCTGGCCTGGCGTTCGGCTCCTTCGTCGGTGGGTTCCTCACTGCTTGGACCTCGACAGGCGTGTTCCCCATGTCCGGAGGTGCGCTTCTGGGGTTGGGCCTCCTGTGCAACGTCCTGAGGGCGGAGGAGATCGTCGGGGGCGATGAGTCCCCTTCCGACCAGGGCCCTCCCGAGGGGGCGGATTTGTTCCTCCTCCTGGCCCGTATGGCGAACTTCTCGGCCTGGTTCACGGTCGGGGTGATACGATGGCTCTTCCCCAAGCTTGCCGTGTCCTTAGGGGTGGGAAAGGGGGAATTGGGACTGCTGTTGGGGACGTTCACCGGAGCGCAGGCTCTGATCTTCTCCCTGCTAGGGAGGACAAAGAGATGGCAGTACGAGCTATGGCCCTTTTGGGCCGGGCAGACCGGTATCGTGTGGGGGTTGGCCATGCTCTGGCAGCTTTCGGACCTCCTCTGGCTGGCAGCGGCTCTAGGAGCGATAGGATTGGGGACCGGTACGACCTATACTCTAAGCCTGTTCTATAGCCTGCACGGCCGCTCCGCCAAGGGGGGGCACGCCGGCCTACACGAGGCAATACTGCAGAGCGGAGTTTTGGCCGGACCGATAACTGGAGGTGCGGCGGCCCAGGCCTATTCCTTAAGGGCCCCCGCGTTGGTGTGTATCGGGGTGGTGTTTATGAGCATAACCGCTCAGGCGATCGGGAGGGGATATGCGAGGAAGCGTAGTGGGTAAGATCTTGGAGGAGCATATTGTAGAGGGGGAACTCAGGCCTGGGAAGGAGGTATCCATAAAGGTTGACCAGGTCCTCACCCAGGATGCAACCGGGACGATGACATGGCTGCAGTTCGAGGCCATCGGGGTCCCTAAGGTGCAGGTGCCGCTTGTGGTCTCGTATGTGGACCACAACACCTTCCAGGCTGACTTCCGCAACCCGGACGACCACCGTTTCCTTCAGACGGCCGCGGCCAAATATGGGGCGTTCTTCTCTCCTCCGGGAAACGGCATATGCCATCAGGTACACTTAGAGCGGTTCGCAGCGCCCGGGGCAGTGCTTTTAGGTTCGGACAGCCACACCCCAACCGCTGGGGGCATAGGGGCCTTAGCCATAGGCGTCGGGGGCATAGATGCCGCCGTCGCTATGGCCGGTATGCTTTATGGACTTAAGGTGCCCGAAGTGGTCCGGGTGTACTTGACCGGAAAGCTGAGGCGGCCTTGGGTGACGGCCATGGACGTCATCTTGGAACTTCTAAGGAGGCTTACCGTCAAGGGCGGCCTCGGCAAGGTTTTAGAATACGCCGGCCCAGGTGTGACGACGCTCAGTGTGACGGAACGGGCCACCATAACGAATATGGGGGCAGAGCTGGGGGCCACGACCTCGGTCTTCCCTAGCGACGAGCGCACTAAGGCATTCCTTAATGTCCAGGGCAGGGGAGATGTATGGCGGCCTTTAGAGGCGGACCCTGATGCCCAGTACTCCGACGAAATTTACATAGACCTCGGGGAACTGGAGCCCCTCGTGGCTCGGCCCCACAGCCCGGACAACGTGGCCCCGGTGCGGGAGGTAGAGGGCCTCAGAGTGGACCAGGTGGCCATCGGAGGGTGCACTAACTCCTCGTATCAGACGATGAAGGCGGTGGCAGCTGTGCTTAAGGGGAGGAAGGTGGCCCCCCGGTGCAGCCTCGCCCTGAACCCGGGGTCCAGGCAGGTGCTGGCCATGCTGGCCCGTGAGGGCGACCTGGCAGATATGATCTCGGCGGGGGCCAGGCTATTAGAGCCGGCATGCGGCCCCTGCATCGGGATGATGTACGCGCCGCCCACGGCTGGGGTCTCCCTTCGCTCCTACAACCGGAACTTCCGGGGCAGGTGCGGCACCCCCTCCGCGGAGGTCTACCTTGCAAGCCCCTTGACCTGCGCGGTATCCGCCCTCAGGGGCGTCCTGACGGACCCCAGAAAGGACGGCACACCCCTCTCCTGGCCGGAGGAGCCTGAAAGCTTCCCCGTGGACGACGGGATGATACTTCCGCCCTCAGACGACCCTGAATCGGTGGAAGTTATAAGGGGGCCCAATATACAGCCTGTCCCCTTGGGGAAACCCTTGGAGGGCACAATTCGGGGGGAGGTGCTCCTGAAGCTCGGGGACGACATCTCCACCGACGATATACTTCCCGCCAGCGCCCATATCCTCCCCTTCAGGTCCAACATCCCGGAGATATCCAAGTTCACGTTCTCCAGGATAGACCCCTCCTTCCCGGAGCGGGCGGGTAAGGTCGGAGTCGGCTTTATCGTCGCAGGGGACAACTACGGACAAGGTTCCTCGAGGGAGCATGCTGCCATTGCCCCGATGTACCTGGGAATACGGGCGGTGTTGGCGAAATCCTTCGCCCGCATACACTGCTCCAACCTGATCAACTGGGGGATATTGCCCTTAGAGTTGGTGTGGGAGGAGGACTACGAGGCCGTACGGCAGGGGGATGTCCTCGAGCTGAAGGATGTGTTGGAGGGGATCGAGGAAGGGCGGGTCCAGGGGGTCCTTGCGGATGGAAGGCGTCTGTGGCTCAGGGCTCGGCTGACCGAAAAGGAAAGGGAACTTTTGAAGGCAGGGGGGCTTTTGGCGTATGCGAAGGAGCGGTCGGCGTGATCTGGCGATGGCCTCCCTTTTTACACCAATAAGGAGCGTACCTATGCAGAAATCTGGAACCAGACCCAATATTTTACCCATAGTCCCCCACGACATTCTAAGAGGGCCTATCCCGAGCAAACAGTACGAAGAGATCGTCTCGTTCTTATCCGGGATTTAAAATAGTTACAGGAGGAAGGGATGGCGAGCGTACAGGAGCAGATGGACGTCATATTGAGGGGGACGGCCGAGGTCATATCCGAGGAGGAACTCGAGCATAAGATAGAGAAGTCCCTGAAGACCGGAGAGCCCCTCACGGTCAAACAGGGATTCGATCCCACCGCGCCAGACATCCACTTGGGGCACACGGTATCGCTCAGGAAGCTTAGGCGGTTCCAAGACTTAGGGCATAAGGTTGTATTTTTGATAGGGGACTTCACCGGGATGATAGGGGACCCATCTGGCCGCTCCGAGATGCGCAAGAGGCTCTCCCAGAAGGAGGTGCTCCAGAACGCTCGGACGTACCAGGAGCAGGTCTTCAAAATACTGGACCCCGAAAAGACCGTGGTGGCGTTCAACAGCTCATGGTGTGAGCCGATGAAGTTCGAGGATGTGCTGGTCCTGACCTCTAAGTATACCGTGGCCCGGATGCTCGAGCGGGACGACTTCTCCCAGAGGTACAAGCAGGGCAAACCTATCACCATTATGGAGTTCCTGTATCCCCTTATCCAGGCGTATGATTCCGTCGCTCTCAAGGCAGATGTGGAGGTAGGGGGGACAGATCAGAAGTTCAATTTGCTTGTGGGGCGGGACGTGCAACGGGAGTACGGCCAGGAGCCACAGGTGGCCCTTATGATGCCGCTTTTGGTGGGCACGGACGGACAGGAGAAGATGAGCAAGAGCCTGGGGAACTACATAGGCATAAACGAACCCCCTGATGAAATGTATGGCAAGACTATGTCCATACCTGACTTTTTGATATATCCCTATTTCGAGCTTGCCACTGACATAGACGCCTCAGAGCTGGCGGAAGTAAGGCGGGCCTTAGAAGACCCTCAGGTCAACCCCATGGAACTGAAGAAAAAGCTGGCCCGAAGGTTGGTGGCGATGTACCACGGAGAGGAGGCGGCCAAAAGGGCCGAGGAGGAGTTCGACAGGGTGTTCCGACGGAGGGAAGTCCCGGAAGATGTGCCAGAGTATGTCCTTAAGGAGGATAGGGTCTGGATCGTGCGGCTGCTCACGGCATCGGGGCTTGCCTCCTCCAACAGCGAGGCCAGAAGGCTTATCGCCCAAGGGGGGGTGTACGTAAACGGGGAGAGGGTTACCGATACGAGCGTGGAGATGGAGTTCAAAGGTGGGGAGATCGTAAAAGTAGGCAAGAGAAAGTTTTTAAGGGTAATCCGGACTTCGCTGTAAGAAGGAGGGGATAGCGATGTTAGAGGAGATCAGAGAGCGTGTCGGAGAGTGTTCGGACAGGTTGAAACGGCTCGGGAGGTATCTTTGACTTAGATGAAAGGCGCAAGAAGATAGCAGAACTTGAGTCCTGGATGGCCGAGCCCGGGTTCTGGGACGACCCCCAGAGGGCCCAGGAGGTCGTATCGGAACTCAAGGAACACAAGGAGTGGGTAGAGGCCTTCGAGGAGCTGGAGGGGAAGTGCCGGGATCTGGAGGAGCTTGCGAAACTTGTGGATGAGGAAGATGCCGGGGAGCTGGAGGGAGAACTCCGGGCCTTAGAGGAGGAAATCCGCTCCCTGGAGCTCAGGCGTATGCTCTCCGGCGAGGACGACCCTAAGGATGCCCTGCTTACCATCCACCCTGGAGCTGGGGGAACGGAGTCCATGGACTGGGCGGAGATGTTGCTCAGAATGTACGTAAGATGGATCGAACGGAAGGGCTTCCGAGGGGAGGTCATAGACCTCCAGCCGGGCGAGGAAGCTGGGATCAAGAGTGCTACGGTGGAAGTCAAGGGACCTTACGCCTACGGGCATCTGAAGGCCGAAAGCGGGGTGCACAGGTTGGTCCGCATCTCGCCCTTTGATGCCAACCACCGCAGGCATACCTCCTTCGCCGCTGTGTTCGTGTATCCGGAGGTGGATGAAGACCTTAAGGTAGAGATACGCCCCGAGGACGTAGAGGTGGACACCTTCCATGCGAGCGGTCCGGGGGGCCAGAACGTGAACAAGGTGGAGACCGGAGTACGGATCACCCATATTCCCACTGGGATCACTGTGCAGTGCCAGTCCGAGAGGTCCCAGTACCAGAACAGGATGAACGCTATGAAGATGCTCAAGGCCCGACTGTACCAGTACTATAAGGAGCAGGAGCAGAAGAAGAGGGAGGAGCTGGAAAGCTCCAAGAAGCGCATAGAATGGGGGAACCAAATACGTTCGTATGTCCTGCATCCATATAAGCTTGTCAAGGACCTGCGCACAGGTGCCGAGACGAGCGATGTGGAGAGGGTCTTGGACGGGGACATAGACCAATTCATCCGGGCTTACCTGTCGAGCCAGGTGGGGGAGAAATGAAGAAAGTCCTGATAGGCATGGTCCTCCTATGGATGTCCCTCACAGGGTGCGAGCGGGCGACCACGGTCCGCTTCCTGGTGCGAACCCAGGCCAGGCTGGCCCTGGAGCGCTCGAAGAAGATAGGGGTAGTCTGCTTCATACAGGTCCCGGAGGCGAAGGACAAGGGAATCTCCTTAGGGGACCGAGTATTAGAGATGGTAGGCCAGGACCTCCAGAGGCACAAGCAGTTCCAACTCCTGTGGGGGGACGAGGTGCGCTGGGCCCTGGGGTGGCGGTGGGCGGCTGGAGACACGGCTTTCGGATATGCGGAGCTGGCCAAACCGGGACAACTGCAACGTATACAGGAGGTCTTCGGGGTGGACGGGCTGTTGGCCATAGAGGGATACCTACATATTTACGCCCCGAAGGTGATGGTGGGGCATCCCAGGCCGCCCGGCCCTCCTCCGGAGCTAGCTTGGATGCTTCAGCAGGGGTACCTCCCCGTGAACGTGGAGGTGCAGCTTAAGTTTCGGCTTCTGAGTCTTCCCTCCGGGGAGGAGGTCTGGTCTCGGTCGCTCTCCCGGAACTTCATAGCTCCGGTGACCATCTCTTTCGGCGGGGACCCCCTGGAATCCCGATACATACTACGGCCATTCCTCAGGACTGTGCGGTACATGTTGTGGGAGTTCCGGGCGGACGTCACACCGAGACACTTCTATGTGGAGAGGAAGTTCGCCTTAGAGTAAGGGGAGAAGTGGAGGTCTTCAGACAGGCCGAGGAGGGGGAAGCGGACGTCATCTTCAGGGTGGTGGCGTTCGCTTTCAGGTTGGAAGAGGGGAGCTCCAGGGGAGGGGGATCAACACGAAGTTCATGGAGGGGGTCTCTCGCTGGCTGGACGAGGCAGGGTTCTACATCTCCAGACTTGGAGGGTTCAACCGGTTCTACGCGAGGTTCGGGTGGGTGCTCTTCCCACGGTGGTACTATGAATTCCCGCTGACCCCGGTAAAGGTCGGGGATCTATACTATCAGTGGAGGAGATGCTGGCCCTCCCCGAGCCGGCTTCGGGCGGTTGGGACACCAAGTGCACGGGCGCAACTGCAAGTTCCTGAGACAGTGGAGACGGGTGCGGAAATCTGCAGCCATAACAGGACGATTCACAAATTGAGGAGGCCTTATGTCCCGCATCGTGCGCGTGGCGAGCGTCTCCTTCCCTGGAGTACAGGGTAAGGGGAAGGAGCGTTGGGACCGGGCGGTAGGGGAACTTTTGGAGTGGGTGGACCGGGCCGCCCTGGACAGGCCTGACATAGTGCTGGTGCCAGAGCTGGCCCCTTACTTAGGGACCTCCATGGAGGAGATGGTACAGTTCGCCCAGCCGGTCCCCGGCCCCCTGACCGAGGCCTTCGGCCAGCGAGCCCGGATGTACGGGTGTTACCTTTGGTGCCCCCTTGTGGAGCAAGCCCCGGAGGGACTGTACAACAGCGTTGTGCTGCTGGGCAGGGATGGGGGAATCGTGGGGGTATACCGTAAGGTCTACCCCACCATAAGCGAGATGGAGCAGGGGGTCCTGCCAGGTGAGGGGCCGGTGGTGTTGGAGGCGGACTTCGGGAAGGTGGGGTGCCTCATCTGCTTCGACCTGAACTTCCGGGAGCTGGGCCGGGCGTATCGGGAGAGGGGAGCGGAGCTGATGTGCTTCCTGTCCATGTTCCGTGGGGGGTTGCAGCTTTCAATATGGGCATACATGTTCCGCACCTTCATAGCCTCGGCCACGCCCGGCGAGAACAGCAGGATAGTTGATCCCCTGGGGAGGGTGCTCGCAGATTCCTCCCAGTACGGAAGGTTCATATGGAGGGATATAAACTTGGACTCCGAAGTTCTCCACCTGGACTACAGCCACGAGAAGTTCCCCGAAGTCAAGAAGAAATATGGCCCGGAGGTCTCCTTAGAGGTGGCAAGTCCCGAGGGGGTGTTCCTCATGGGCTCCCGGGGACCCTTCCCGGTGGGGGATGTTATGAGGGAGTTCGGGTTGGAGACCTTGGACGAGTACCTGAACAGGGCGAGGATGGAGAGGGAGAGGAGGTTGAGGAAGGTTAAGGCGTCCTAGGAGGGGACATGCCGAGGATATCTTCTGGAGGGAGGAGCCCCTACCGCATAGTCTTAGGGGAGGACGCTT
The DNA here is from genome assembly GCA_012962735.1 of Candidatus Latescibacterota bacterium. Lineage (GTDB taxonomy): Bacteria > Latescibacterota > 4484-107 > B68-G9 > B68-G9 > B68-G9. The sequence continues at coordinate 2,159 of DTXA01000379.1, read as the reverse complement.
CCCCCTCGGAGGTCTACGCAGGGGAGGAGCTTAGGAAGTTCATCGAGGAGATAGGGGGTTGCGAGCTTCCCGTCGTGAAGGAGCTGAGGGAAGGGGAAAGGGGCATCTTCTTGGGGGACGGTCCTGCCCTCAGGAGGCTGGTGGGTGACGGGATAGACTACGGGAGGCTCGGGGAGGAGGGGTTCGTGCTCAGGACCGTGGGGCCTCATATAGTCATATCGGGAGGAAGGAGGAGGGGGACACTCTACGGGGTTTATACCTTCTTGGAGAAGTACTTGGGATGCAGGTGGTACACCCCGGACGTGAGCAAGGTACCGAAGGTGGAAGCGATAGACCTTCCGGAGCTGGACGAGGAATACCTTCCGAGCTTCGAATACAGGGAAGTCTTCTACGCCCACGCCTTCGACGGGGACTGGGCTGCTCGCAACAAGGTGAACGGCTCCCACATGGAGCTCGAGGAGAGGCATGGGGGGAAGGTAAAGTACTCCCACTTCGTGCACACGTTCTATCAGCTCGTCCCTCCCGGGAGGTACTTCGAGGAGCACCCCGAGTACTTCTCCCTCGTGGGAGGGAGGAGGACGGCGGAAAGGGCACAGCTTTGCCTCACCAACCCCGACGTCCTCAGGATAGCAGCAGGGGAGGTGTTCAGATGGATAGAGGAGGACCCTGAGGCGAGCATATTCTCGGTCTCGCAGAACGACTGGGGAGGATGGTGCGAGTGCGAGATATGTTCGGAGGTGGACGAAAGGGAGGGGGCACGTTCGGGGACGATAATAAGCTTTGTGAACGAGATAGCCGAGAAGGTCGCAGGAATGTATACCGATAAGTTCATAGATACGTTGGCCTACCAGTACTCGGAGGACGTACCTAAGCACGTAAGGCCTCATCCGCAGGTGATAGTGAGGCTGTGCCACATGGCCCCATGCTGCGACAGCCATCCCATCACATCCTGCGAGCTCAACGCAAGGTACCGCAGAAACCTCGAGGGATGGACAAGGATATCGGAGAGGGTCTACATTTGGCATTACGTTGTGAACTTCGCCCACTACCTCATGCCCTTCCCGAACTTCAACGCCATAAGGGAGGACATCCCGTACTACAAGGAAAAGGGGGTCAAAGGGATCTTCTGTCAGGGGGACTACGCGCTAGGAGGTGGCGGGGAGATGGCCGAGCTCAGGGCCTACATCTTAGCCAGGCTCCTATGGGACGTGGAGGTGGACGTGGACGAGGTCATGGATGACTTCCTCAGGGGGTACTACGGGAGGGCGTCGGGACCTATAAGGGAGTACATAGATATGCTACATTCTAAAGTCAGGGACCCGGAGGCGCACATGAACCTGTACTCCTCCCCCTACGAGGTATCCTACCTCACCTCCGAGGTGCTCAGGAAGGCCTCGGACCTGTTCGACGAGGCGGAAAGGCTTGCCGACGACGACCAAGTGGCCTTTAGGGTCGAGGCGGCCCGCATCCCCATAGAGTACGCAAGGCTCGCCCTAACGTCAGGATACAGAGTAGAGGACAGGAAGCTCGTGCCCGGGCCGGACGCGGACGAGGGACAACTAAGGAGGTTCGCCGAAATGCTCAAAGGGCACGGGATAGTGCAGGTGAGCGAGGGGAGGAGCTTGGAAGAATTTCTACCTTAGGAGGGAGCATGGAGCTTGCCGATTACGTCCGTTCGGTGCCGGACTTCCCTAAGAAGGGGATACTCTTCAGGGACATAACGACCCTCCTCAAGGTCCCGTGGGCCTTCAGGGAGGTGGTGGATAAGCTCTCCGAGCTTGCGGGCGAGGCCGAGCCGGACCTTATAGTTGCGATTGAATCCAGGGGGTTCATACTCGGAGGGGCGGTGGCTTACAAGCTCGGATGTGGCTTTGTGCCGGCGAGGAAGCCAGGAAAGCTCCCCGCCGAGGTCCTCAGGGAGGAGTACGAGCTGGAGTACGGCACGGACGCCCTCGAGGTCCACAGGGACGCGGTGGGGGAGGGCTCTAAGGTCGTGGTACTGGACGACCTTTTGGCGACAGGAGGGACGGCTGCCGCCGCGTGCAGGCTCGTGGAGAAGCTCGGGGGGAGGGTGGCGAGGGTAGTCTTCCTCATAGAGCTTACCGACCTCAAGGGGAGGGAGAGGCTTTCAAGGTGGGACGTGGTATCCATAATCAAGT
>DTXA01000378.1 GCA_012962735.1 Candidatus Latescibacterota bacterium | reverse complement strand
GGGGACTTAAAATCCCCTGGGCCATGTGCCCGTGCGGGTTCGATTCCCGCCCCCGGCATTTATATCTCCAAAGAACGATCGTCCACAAAATCCCAGGGAGTCGCTATGGGTTGGAATGCGGAGTACCATGTGGTGGTGATAGGCGGCGGCCTGGCCGGGGTGTGCGCGGCCGTGGCTGCCGCCAGACTCGGGGTTTCGGTAGCCTTGATACAGGACAGGCCAGTTTTGGGGGGCAACTCCAGCAGCGAGGTCAGGGTGGCCCCGAGGGGTGCGGACCACAGCTTCCGGCACGCCAGGGAGACTGGGATCATAGAGGAGCTACGGATCGAGGACCGTTTCCGCAACCACGGCCGGGTGGAGGACGGACAGATCAACTCGATGTGGGACTTCGTCCTCTGGGAGTGGATCGCCAGGGAACCCAATATAACCCTATACCTGAACACATCCGCCCGGAAGGCAGGGATGGAGGGGAACCGGATCCGCGGTGTGGTGGTGGAACAGGTAGGGACCGAGCGGACGCTGAGGATAGCCGGGGAGGTATTCGTGGACGCCAGCGGGGACGGGTCGGTGGCGGCCTCCGCCGGCGCTGAGTTCAGGATGGGGAGGGAGGGAAGGGATGAGTTCGGGGAGAGCCTGGCCCCGGAGAGGCCGGACGACTGCACCCTGGGGAGTTCTATCCTGTTCCTCGCCCGGGACGTGGGGCACCCTGTGAAGTTCACCCCGCCTTCCTGGGCGTACGACTTCCCCTCGGACGAAGACCTCCCCTTCCGGGGTCACGACCGCATCTCGAGCGGCTTCTGGTGGATAGAATATGGTGGAATCCTGAACACCATCTCCGACAACGAGCGCATAAGGGACGAGCTGTGGAAGCTGGTCTTCGGGGTATGGGACCACATAAAGAACCACGGGGACCACGGGGCTGAGAACTATGCACTGGAATGGGTGGGGTCCATCCCGGGAAAAAGGGAGTCCAGGAGGTTTATGGGCGACTATATCCTGACCCAGAGAGACTTAGAGGAGGCCCCCTTCTTCCCGGACAGGGTCGCCTACGGCGGTTGGCCCATAGACCTGCATCCACCCAAGGGTATATACGAGGCCGGGAAGCCCGCCCAGATGCTCCCCCTGCCCAGGCCCTACAGCATCCCCTTTCGGTGCCTGTACTCCCGGAACGTGGACAACCTCCTGTTCGCAGGACGGAACATAAGCGCAAGCCACGTGGCCTTCGGCTCCACCAGGCTTATGGCTACCGGGGCGGTGATGGGCCAAGCTGCCGGGACTGGGGCGTTCCTCTGCGTACGGCACCGGACCACGCCCAGAGGGGTGTACAAGGAGCACATAAGGGAACTACAGCAGCTCCTCCTCAAGCACGACGCATACATAATCGGCCTGAAAAACGAGGACCCCGAGGACATGGCCAGGGGGGCCCGTGCAAGGGCGTCCAGCTTCAGGGAGGGCTTCGCCCCGGAGAAGGTCGTAGATGGCGTGGCCCGTCCGGAGGACGGGGATTTCCATATGTGGGCCTCCGACCCCTCCCGGCCACTGCCGCAGTGGATAGAGTTGGACTTCGGAAGGCCTGTTCGGGTGGGGGCTGTCTACCTTACCTTCGACACCAACCTCGATAAACTCGTGGAATTCGGCCCGGCTCCGGAGTGCGCGCGGGACTACACACTCTCGGTCTGGCGTGAGGGGAGGTGGGTTCCGGTTGTGCGGGAGCGGGGGAACTACCACAGAAGGCGTGTCCACCGCTTCGGCCCCGTGGCCACACCGAAGCTGCGTCTGAGCATCGAGGCCACTAACGGGGACCCATCGGCCCGGGTATACGAGGTCCGCTGCTACGAGAGGGGATAGGGTGGATTTTCTGACCGCCTGGTATCGGGAACACCGCCTGTGGTACGCCCTCTTCGCGGTCCTCGTGATGGCCGGCGGCGGTGCGGTCTGTGCGCTCCTGACAGATCTCCTTTTTGATGCCCTGAGGAGGCGGGGATGTACTTCCCGATAGCGGGGGTATACCTCCCCTGGGCGTACGTCCCCCTTTTGGGCTTGATGGTGGGGATCTTGGGGGGGTTTTGGGGGATAGGAGGCGGGTGGGTGATGACCCTGGGGCTATACGTCTCGGGCGTCCCGATGCCCTTCGCGGTCGGCACGAGCCTGGCTTACATCCTGGGCCAGTCGGTGTTGGCCTCCCTGCGCCACAGAAAGTTCGGGCATATGGACATGAGAATTGGGCTTGGGATCACCGGGGGGATGGCGGTAGGTGTGGAACTGGGAGCCAGGATTGTGGAGGCCCTCAAGCGCTCCGGAGAGGTGGAGGGAGCCATAGGAGGACTCTACCTGGTCTTCCTGGGCGTGGTGGGGGGCTTCACCCTCTGGGAGAGCTGGAGGGCCCGCAAGGGGATCGAGGGGGTCGCCCTCTGGGGACCGGTCCACAGGGCCCGGAGGTTCGGCCTGCCTCCCGTCCTTCCGACTTCCGAGGGGCCCATATCGCTTTGGATATTGGTCGGGTCGGGCCTGGCTGTGGGGATGCTGGTGGGAGTCCTCGGGGTGGGAGGGGGGTTTGTTAGATCGG
>DTXA01000377.1 GCA_012962735.1 Candidatus Latescibacterota bacterium | reverse complement strand
TTTTCAACTCCGGTTTGAGACCTCCTTAAGGGTCCTCTCCAGCCTTCGGGCGCAGATCCTCCAGTCGTACTCCCTTTCGACGAGTCTCCTCCCGTTCCGGCCCAATCTACGACGCAGGTCTTTATCCTTCATAAGCCTTACGACATAGGATGCGAACTTTCGAGGACCCTCGGCAACGAGGACCTCCCTGCCGTGTCTCACCCTGAGCCCTTCACATCCCACCGGGGTGGAGACCACTGCCTTCTCCATGGCTAAGGCTTCCAATATCTTGAGCCTGGTACCACTACCTATCCTCAGGGGAACCACATACACCCCAGCCCGGGCCATGTAGGGACGCACATCCTCAACTTCGCCGGTGACCGCTACCGAGCTGTCCTCCTCGGGAAGCCTCTTTACGGGCTCGCTCGGATCTCGTCCCACTACGTAGAGTTTCACGTTCGGGACCCTTTCTTTGATGTACGGCAGGACGTCCCTCACGAAGTGGACCATGGCATCGGTGTTCGCCAAGTTGTTCATGGTTCCGGTGTAGACCAGGATGTGATCCTCCTCCTGGTCGGGCCAAGGGCGGTAGAACTCGGTATCCACTCCGTTCGGGACGACGGAGAGTTCGAGGCCGGGGCACCTCCTCCTGAGGTGCAAGGCATCCTCCTCTGAGGTGACGATTACATGGTCGAACTTCTTATATATCCGGGGCTCGTACAGATGGAACTTCAAACAGTCCCTGAACGTCCCCAATTTATCTATAAGAGGCTGTTCTGCTTTGAGGTACCTTTTAGTTTTGATGAAAAAGATGTCATGAGCCGTGAAGACCTTGGGGACGCTACCGACACAGTCCACGTACTGTGCCACCCCGATGAGGTCGAAATGTACCAGGTCGAACTTCTCCTTTGATATGGCTTCCTTTATGGCCGAGGCCATATCCTCGGACCAGAAGTCCTGGACGTAGTAAGGAGGGCCGAAGAGGAAGTCGAGGGCCCTTGTGATAGCGGCCTTGTGCCTCCTCGGTGGACGATGGAAACATCTGATCTCCTTCCTTACAGTAAAGTCCCATATGGAGCATATTTCGAGCCTCATCATCTCCCATCACCATACAGATCAGGGATATCCTGTGTTTGAAAGATAAGTTCTTTATCAAGTGATACATCCTTATCCTATCCCCAGAGTTCAGCGGGTACGTGGGCTCCGCTGTGACGAAGAGGAGGTTCATCGTCCCACGAGCTCCCGGTAGATCCCCTCCATCTTAGATGTGATCTTCTCCCAGGTATACTTAGCCAGCACCTTCTCCTTCCCCTTCCGCCCCATCTGCCTACGAAGTTCATCGTCTTTCAAAAGTTGTAAGATCTTAGTCGCTATCTCCTCCGGGTCCTGTTCGACGAGAAATCCGTCCACCCCGTCCTCTATCAGCTCCCGCTCGCAGGGGATGTTCCCCGCTATCACCGGCTTCTCCATCGCCCACGCTTCGATGAAGACCCCACCGAAGCTTTCCTCCGTAGAGGGCATGCAGAATATGTCGCAGGCGGCGAACGCGTCGGTCTTCTCCCTCTCGCTTAAGGGGCCCACCTCCACGATCCTCGGGTCCGTGTAGAGGGAGAAGATCTCCATAGATTCCCTGGTCCTCGGGCCTGCGAACACGAAATAGGTGTCCGGGAACTCCTCCCAGACCTTGGAGGATGCCTTTAATATCTCTAAGTAGCCCTTGTACCTATATTTCTGGCCTACGAACAACACCATCCTCCCGGAGATGTTAAATCTGCTTCTGAAACTCTCCCCATCGTAATCCTCGGTCAACACCGGACCTACCCCGAGCGTGTGGACCCTCTCCGGCCTCGCACCCTGTTTTATCAGCCATCTCCTCTCGTATTCCGTCATGGCGATCAGGGCATCGGCCCTTTTGTATAGCTTCGAGAAAGCTTTGAAAACTTTGACCTCCCCATCTATGTGGGGTATAGGGGTAAAGACGAAGGGAACCTTTAACCTCTTGGCCGCATCCCACGAGGCATAACTTAAGTGCTGAGGACCGGCCCTTACGTTGTGGATTATGTCGCAACCTCGGGCTACCTCTTCTACCTTCCCCCTGAAGGTCCTCCTCAACAAGGGGGATATTACGTACCACAGCGCCCCTATCTGGTCGGCCATCCGGAGGAGGGGCCTCAGGACCTTCCTTTCAAGTTCGGTAGTTATGATATACACCTCTGCCTTGTTGTCCAAATATCTCTCGGGTTCGGAAAGGGCGTATATAGTAGTATCCTTCAGCCAATCGGTGCAGGCTACCTTAAGCTGAGCGATCACCTTAACCTGATGCATTTCGGACAGCCTCTTGACCAGCTCGTGGGTATGGATCTCGGCCCCTCCCACGGCGGGCCAATATCGCGTTATCGTGTAACAGATGTTCATATATACAACAACTTAGCGAACTGGTCACCGTTCCAGTCCCATACCGTAAAACGGGGCAACCAATAAGGATCTGTGTTCGTCCTGACCAAGCCCAGCACAGTAGAACATGCCAAGGAGAAGCCAGCCTCTTTAACCATCCGTCTGGTGACGTCATCCACGTCGGCATCCTGGCCGTATGGATAGGAGAAGCTCTGAACGGGAT
>DTXA01000376.1 GCA_012962735.1 Candidatus Latescibacterota bacterium | reverse complement strand
GGACGTGTGGTATCCGACTTCAGGTACAGCTTTGTGTACCTTAGCCTTGTGTGATAGGAAGTAGAACGGATCGTCCCTGGGGAGCAGGTCGGGGTCGATCCCGAAAGTGTCCCGTATCCTGGCCTTCACCTCGTCCAGGAAGAAGAGCACCCGGGAGCGCTTCATAGCCTCCGCCACCGTAAATTCGACCTCCTTCCCCTCTAAGGATACCTCCACCCGGTCGGAGGGTCGGGCCTCTATCTCGAAGATGAGGGCCTCGGATGGGGTCTCACCCTCGGGGCCGTAACCCCCCGTGCGGAAGCCGAACCTACAGGTCCCACCTCCCGGTCCTTCGGACCACTGCCCCCTGCTACGCCAACACCTTTCTACTGATACTATCCTTCCCTCCGGCACCGAGATATATCCCTCCCATTCCCTCGGAAGGAGTCCGGGGGCCTCTTCGGGTGACGGCCCCCAGCCGACCTCGAGCCTGAGCTTAAAGAGGATACGGTCGTCCCCCTCAGGAACGCTCCACCTTCCGGAATGGAAGTATCCCGCTATTAAGGTGTTGTTCCGAAGGAGCTCTATCCTGTCCAGTGCGTCACATCCCCTGACCTTCACCTCGATGTGTACGGGCCCCCTGTGATGTACGTAGGACCCCATGGGAGCTCCCTCGACGGTGAAGGAGAGCTCTATCCTATCCCCCGTGACGCCGTAGACCCTGCGTTCGGAGAAGGCCTCCCAAAGCGCCTCCCTGGTGAGGGCCCTTGAGTAGCATGCCATAAGACCGCTCCCGTAGAACCCGGGGGAACCCGTGTGGTTGTCCGTGGAGCAGACGATGCCCAGCCTGTACCCCCGATCTAAGGCCTCCTCGATCGTGCCGCCCGAAACTCCCGGACCCATATGCCGGTTGACACGGAGCCCTATCCATTCCTCGTCGGATTCCGAACACCCGTGATCGGAGTATATCTCGGCGAAGGGGGAGAGTTCCCCGTCGTACACGTCCCAGTCCCTCCCCCTTATCCCGACTATGTAAGCCGTGTGGTGGGGAACCACGAAGGCCTTAAGGCCCCTCCTGCGGATCTCCCTATATAGCTCCGGAAGGGAGTTCACCCTTATGAGGGGCCCGTGGTCCTCCAGGTAGAACACGTTGTGGTCGCCCCACCGACCGTCCCCTTGCCATTCGTACCCTGGGAACATTATGAACTCCCCT
>DTXA01000375.1 GCA_012962735.1 Candidatus Latescibacterota bacterium | reverse complement strand
CCGAGCGTAGGGAAGTCATCATGCCGAAGATGTCGGTAACGTTATGGTTATCCTGGCGTCCCAGACCTATCTCCTCGTAGAGGTCCCTAAATTCGCTCACATACCTACTCCAGAAGAGTTCGGCCTCGAAGGGGCCTGACTTTATTTCCGCGCCGGATATACTCCTCAGTTCTTTGAGGTGGGCATATCGGGCCTGAGCGCTTCCCACTCCCGGAAGTCCTTTCTCGGAGCGGATAGAGACGTTCCAGAGGGAAAGCTCCGTCCATTCGGTGGAAAGGGAAAGCTTGGCTAAAAGCGAAGCGGAGGAGAAGTCGTTGTTGTACCTTCTGGTCCATACATCGTCTTCGGGGTTGTACCTCGTGCCGTTGTCGTCCAAGAAGGGATAGTCGTTCTCGGCCCTGAGGTACTCCATTCCGAAGAGGGCGTTCCTACGGGACGTTAGGAAGAAGGCCCCTATCGTACCGAAGGAACCGGACATCACGGTGCCGTATCTTCCGGTGCCGAGCTTAGGGGTTACGAGCCTTACGACCCCACCTGTCCCGCTTCCGCCGAATGAGATCGGTATCACACCTCTGTATACTTCAACCCTGGAGAACATGCCCAGGGGTATGTTCCCCAAGTTCACACCTCCCCAGAACGCATCGTTCAGAGGCACATCGTCTATGTAGACCCTCACCTGCTGTGACGATGAGCCCCTTATCGAGACGGTAGCGTAGTCCCCGAGGCCACCGAGCTTCCTTACCCTCACGCCGGCCATCCCCTCCAGTGCGTCAGGAAGGGTGATCGCCCTCTCCCTCAAGGCCCTTCCACTGAGGCGGCTTACGAACTCGGGTGACTTGGGGAGGGTCTCCTCCCTCAGGGCCGTGACCACCACTTCGGCCATACGGTAAACTATGGGATAAAGCTCTACCTTCACGGACGATGGCTTCGTCCCCACATTTACCTTGAACTTCTCGGCCCTGTATCCCACCATGCGGACGAGCAGGACGTACTCTCCCTCAGGAAGGCCATCGAGGGAGAACGCTCCGGATGTGTCGGAGGTCGTGCCGACGTTGAGCTCGGGGATGTGTACGACAGCACCTGGAAGCGGTAGGCCCGTCTCCCCATCGTACACCCTGCCCGATACCTCCCCTCCTAAGGGCGAGTTCGTGACCATCCAAAGCCCTATCAATAGCGTCCACATCGTCCTTAGAAACGAAAACCCCGACCTCCATGAGGAGATCGGGGCACGATTTACACATACCCGCGTCCGCCGCCTCCCCTCGGAGGCTCCAGCGAACTCCGGGCCAGGCAGGTCTCCTGGCTTACGGCCTCCCCGCCCACGCCTTCCCAGGTCCTTCCCAGTGGCATATGTGGGCGGTTCATCGGCCGAACACAGTGGCGGGGCCGCGCCGGATTCTCACCGGCT
>DTXA01000374.1 GCA_012962735.1 Candidatus Latescibacterota bacterium | reverse complement strand
GGAAGATCTCGTATCGCCTTGAGGCTACTACGCTTGGAGCTGCTTCAGGAAACTTTCGATCTCCCGCTGATAGAGCCCCTTGAGCTTGAGGGCGTCCTCTAACACTAAGGCCACCTTCTTTGGGTCGAGCTCATAAGAATAGGCGTGCCTGAAGAAGTGCCGGAAGGCCCGTAGCGAATCGAGCAACTTATAACTTTCTTCGGAGAGCAGGGCTGGCCTCACCCCCTCTATGGAGATCTTCATCCGCCAGAGGAGCTCTCGGTGGTATTTGGCCCTCTCCTCGATACGGTTCTCGAAGAAGTCGGCGACGATCTTGAACAGATCCTCAAAAGCGCAGTAGAGGTTGTGAAGCTGGTAGGCGAGGCTCTCCAGATTGGCTGTCCCCTCTCCACGTCGCCGCTCCTCTACCTTGGCGAAGATGCGCTCGATCTCCCTCTTCTGGGCCTCGAGGGAGGCCCTAAGGAGGCTCAGCCGCTCCTCTTCCATCTTATGGCCTCCTGGAGGATCTTCTCCCTTAGGGGATGGCCCTCCAGTTGGACGACGTCCACCTCGGTCCCGAGCTCACGGGAGAGGAAGGCGATGGCCTGAAAGAAGTCCTCGTCCCTCAGGCCGACGAAGGCTACATCAACGTCGGAACCTTCAAAGTACCGATGCGGTTTGGCCAGGGAACCGAAGATGTAGGCCTCTTCGAAGCGGACCCGGCAGGATAGCTTATCGATAGCCTGGAGGACGAGGGTCAGCCGTTCCTGCCGTCGCTTCTCCCTCCTCTGCCTCTGCCTGTCGATGGCTCTGTCGAGAAGGTGGGTGGAGAAGGCGGACGTACCTGTCATGGTCCCAAATCTCTATCTTTTAAACGCCCCTGTCCCTTTGGCTGCCTTGTTCGGGCTTTGGAGTTTAATGTCCGAGGTCCAAGGTCCGAAGTCCGAGGTCGGTGGAACATGGTTCATGGTTCGGGGTTCGAGGTTCAAAGTTCAAGGTTCGTGGTTCGAGGTTTGTACGGCGTATTGTGTGGGGCCTGCTCCATGGCCTCCTTTTCGCATCCACTCTACCGTCATCTGGTAGAGGTTCTGATCGGCCGGGAATCGCATTAGGGGGTCTTTACCT